>CAZYTI010000397.1:0-4936 GCA_964650065.1 uncultured bacterium | reverse complement strand
TTGACCACAGTCTCCACCGTGAGATACTTCCCCAGGAAGATCACCTCATACCCTAAGTTCTGTAATCCATTCGCCACTTCATCTCCGGCACCCATGATGTAACCCAATTTTTCACCCAATTTCTTGATATCTAATTTAACGGCTTTCAATTGGCACTTGGGAAAATAGACCTGGTTATAAATGTGCGGATGGGCGATTTCCGCCAGAGCCCGATCCACTTTTTCTCCCGCAATCTCGGCTTCTGCGGTTAAAAACGATTCGTCGGAATTCCTTGGGGGTGATACTTTAAATGTAATCTCTTTTTCCTCATACTTGTTTTTTATTGAAAAGGGAAGGGTTGCCGGTGATATTCTCCACTTTTCATTTCCAAGCAGTCGGATGTTACCCGTGACATTCGGAGAGTGGCTCTTTATTTTAACGACAATATCCTTAGGTGCATTGTTTGGAAAAATACTGACTTTTTCTTCCAATTCGAGTGTTACAGAGGGTCTGACTTCGAATCTCCGGTAGAGCTCACCGGCAACCCGGTCTGTCCATCGAAATAAAAGCGGGACAGAGTACACTAAGACATGCCCATTAATCCTTAAGTGAATAAGGGCACAAATCGATGGGGGGTTTTCTGCCAGGCCGATGAGTTCTTGTTCCGGTGTTGAAAAGAGTCCTATCTGCGGGGGGATTCTTAACCAATAAGGCTGTGAAATGGGATAATTCTTTGGGATATGGATTGTTTCCTCGATGGTTACCGGATCATTATTTTCTAATAGGGTGTTGAGAATGGAATCCGAAGCGAGCTTTGGCAAGCTCAGTTTGTCGAGCATGAAAGGATGATCTGATCGATTGACAATCGTCGCTTTTATCGTCATCTCATCTCCTGGTGCTGCAGCATAGTCGTCCGCGATGGCCTCCATCCAGAGTCCGGCGCAAGACTGGATGACACGTATTAATTCTTGTTTTTTAATTTGGATCCAGGCGGATATTTCAATCTGATCGAATTCCGTATACACATCCAGCAGTTTGGGTACCGATTTTGAAGGATGTTGAGGATCGAATGCCCTCCAGATTTCGTTCAGCATGCGTCCGATCTTTTGGCCGCCGGGAATCCGATTCCATGATGTGTCGATCCCATCAAAAAGATTCGATTTTGCAGGGATGCCCTCCAGGAGACTGAAATAATCGTTTCGAGTGCCTCTTCGCCCAGTGGCTCCAAATCCCTGACTCTTGTGTTTGGATCGGCTCAGAGCGGCAATTTCCGAATATGATTTTCCCAGGAATGGATTGTATTCTCCGGTATCGACCTTGATCCATTTTTCCCGTTGTTCCTGATTCGGCCGCCAACTGTTCCAGAATAATCTTTTGGCCCGCCAGGGTTCCACGGATTTCAACTGTTCGGGAAACGCTTTGGGATCGGCGGCAGCATGAAAAGCTTCCTGTACGATGTTTCCCGAGGCCGTGTGGTGGCCGTGTCCACTGTTGCTGCCGGGAGGAAAGCGTGTGATAAGGATATCGGGGCGGAATTTTCGAATCACCCAGACCACATCGGCCAGATTTTCTTCCTTCCCCCAGAATGCAAAGGTCTCCTCCTGGGTTTTTGAGTAACCGAAATCGATGGCCCGGGTAAAGAACTGTTCGGCCCCGTCGATTCGGCGGGCTGCCATGAGCTCCTGTGTGCGAATGATCCCGATTTCGGCGCCCTTCTCGGGGCCGATCAGGTTTTGACCGCCATCACCACGGGTGAGGGAAAGGTAGGCTGTTCGATATTTCCTGCCTTTGGATAGATAAGCTAAAACGCTAGTGTTTTCATCATCCGGATGGGCAGCAATAAAAAGTACACTACCCAGCACATTCAACTTCTGCAGGGCAATCTGCAATTCTCCGGAATCCAGCATTTCTTGTTGCTGTGCGTTGGCCCTGAATTGAATGAGTAGAACCGTCGTAATCATGACGATGGCACGCTTTTTCAAATTGTTCTCCATTTCAAACGAATAAAAAAGGAGGTTTAGGGAAGCAGTCGTAATCCCCTTCCCTAAACCTGACTTTGGTTTTTTCTTTACTTTATTCGGCCAACTCGATTTTAAAAGGCACTTTCAGTTTTTCCCAATGGAGATAGGCCGTTGCAGAGGTTCCAGCCAGATCCTCGAATCCAAACCGCATCCATTCTTCATGAGGTGCTGTTACCGGTGTCACATTAATACGGAGTGCATCTTCCTCCTGGTTGTATTTGTAACTACCCCAGCTGGCGTTATTTGTATTGAAGATGATTACCCAATCCTTTTCAGAGGGTATCATGTGGATGCCATATTTACCGGCAGCCAAGCTTTTCCCTGCAATAAGGACGTTACCACTAAATTCGATGGTTGTGTTCTCGTTGGCGCCTGCCCGCCAGGGAAATGGCTTGTTGTCTGAGTATCTGTTCCCCGGTGCCAGGCCGTAGGGCACTAAATCTCCCCAAATTGTTCTGCCTTTTACTCCCGGCCTGCTATAATCGATGGTGATGTCGACATCTTTTCCCAGTCTCTGGAAAACGCCGGCCTTCAGACTTGCAGGGACTTCACTTCTCTGGGCAAAGGTCGTGGAAGCCAAAACAAAAGATAAGATGAGGACAAGGCCAATCATAATGCTAAGACGTTTCATGGTTCCCTCCATATGGTTAGATTATATTATGCTAAGCGCCTATAATATAGGGTCACTTATTTTTAATTGCAATACATTTTCGTTAAAAGGAATTATCACCATAGACGATGTGATTTACAGTTTCCCAAGGGTATTACAGCTTGTCAATTATTTGCTGTATTCTGTTTTTCACTCTTTCAGGTGCTAAATCCAGTGCTTCATTTAAACATTTTTTTGCTCTGGTTATATCACCCTTTTTAGCGAGCAGTTGCCCTTTGGTGGTCAGATTCCTGTAATTCTTTTCCATCCCGATGGATTGATCAATCCAGCCGAGAGCCTGATCGTAGTGGGTCTCACTGTTCAAACAGTATGCCGCCGCATTATTGTATCCCCACCAGAAAAATCCAAATCCTCCCCGGAGTTCATTGTCGATATTTGCAATAGCGATTTTGTTCACATCGACTTCGATCTTGAAACTGACTTTGAGTTTCTCCCAGTGCAAAAATGCATTTGCGGAATTGTCGGTGAGCTCATCAAAGCCGTATAGCAACCTCTCTTGAAAAGGCGCCTCAACAGGAGTGATGGTGATTCGAAGGGCATCTTCTTCCGGTTTGTAAAAATAGCTACCAAACGATGTATGGTTCTCGTTAAAAATGAGAATCAATTCCGTTTCGGAAGGGATGGCATGCAAACCATAGGTACCGGCCGTCAGTTCATGTCCATTGACCTTGACATCATGACAAAAGGAGATTGTCGTGTTTTCGTTTGCTCCGGCTCGCCACGGCCTTGGTTTGCCTTCGTTAAACGGCACCAGTTCTCCCCAGATCTTTCTCCCTTTTACTCCGGGCCGATGATAGGTAATGGTTACATCGGTGATCCCTATCCTTTGCATAACCGATGCTTTTGGACTTGCTTGCGGCAATGTCAAAAACTGTGCTTGAAGACTTTGGATTGTGAATAGAAGAACAAAGATGATACATACTCCCAACGCTTTTTTCTTTGCCATCGCTCTTTCCTCCTTTTTTGTGCGTATTTTAACGATCTTGGAAATTGATATGGGATCGTCCTTCCCCAATATACCGATGATAACAGCAGTCAAGCCCCTGTGTCAGAGATTTACAGCGGATCAAGTTCATTTCCGAATAATGCGAAGGATTGGAATAGGATTATTGGGCCGGTAATGTGAAGCATTCCGAATTGCATCATTCTAAAAACATAACATATTTCATGAAAAAGTCAAAGGAAAAATACCACTTTTCAATTCGCTCAAACTCAGTTTATTGTTGATTCATTGTACGTTGGCGATTGAATAGAGTTCCGCAGAATGGTTGGTTCAGACACGCTATGACTATTTTTTAACTTCCCCCGGACTGATCCATGAAATAATGTGTGTCATTCAAAAGGATCATTAATACCTCCCCCTTCTTCTACTCATTCCGCTACTTCCAAAACGGGGATTCACGACGTTACTGTAAATTGATCCAAATGTGTACCTGAATCCGATGGAGAAACGATAATCATAATCTGTGGCGATTTCTTTTCGATGCAGCAAAACCTCTTCTTCAGTCGCGCCTTCGTTGGGAAGTGACAGTTGATCGCGGACCATAGAGAAGCGTCCGCTAATGTCCAGAGAAAATCCCTCGAAGAGGCGTAGATTCAAATTGGTGGAGAAATCCACTTTGTTTTTCGAAAAATCATGGAAATAATGGGACCCCACCAATGCCGAGCGCAAAGACCCCCACCGTTCCTTGAGTTCAAAGCTTGCCGAAAGACTCTCGTAAAAAAGGGATTCTTTCATCTTGTCGTATATGGTGATTTCTTCATATCGGACATTTTTATAGGCCAGTCTGTAGAGAAAGCGAAACTCACGGCGTACATAGTCGTCATAGGGGAATACATTGAACTCCAGAGCCGGGGCAATTTCATATGTCAGCTCATTGTTTCGGTACGTGGATGTCGTGATCGAGCCGAATCCGCCGAATGACCAATGTTTGCCGATACTTTTCACGATGAGGCCTTTAAAATCTTTTGAATCGGTGGTATAGCTGTCCCATTCATCTCCGTCGTTGAAATCATATTTGTCCGTCTCGTGATAATAGTTTGCGCTGATACCTATCTTGAGATCGGGTGTTACACGGTCAGCCGAAAACGACGCATTAAACGCATATTCTCGTTTTGAACTCTCTCCACTGATTCGGGGATCGAATCTGAGATTAAAGACCCAGTAATCCCATTTGTCCACGACATCCGTGGGCTTGGTGACCATTCTATAGGAGATTCGAATATAATCGGCCAGAGGTGTCTTTTCGACATATCGCATCAGTCC
>CAZYTI010000396.1:0-4943 GCA_964650065.1 uncultured bacterium | reverse complement strand
AGAAACCAGTATAAATCATTTAACCAAACTATTGGCTGATGTGACAAGCATACCCGTTTCGCCGGCCCATATAGACAAACGGGACATTGATAATATTCGTCGACGCGTACTCAACATAGAGAAGATTCGTCGCGTTCTTCGCTGGTCTCCGACGATTACATTATCGAGAGGCCTGGAATTCACTTATGATTGGCTGTGTGGTCAAAACGGAAAATCCAAGCTGCGCATTGCAACAATAGGAAAGAAACAGAAGAAAATGAACTATGTATGAGTATAGGCGGAATAAACAGGGTTTTATATAATGCGTTTAAAAATGTTAAAAAGTAGACTCAAAATTAGGTCAGTTGGGTCGACCCTTTCTCGTATTCAAAGCATATTTCAACATTACGGTATGAATGATATTCGATTCAGTCGTACATTATGCGAATTTATTCGGTTGATGCAAAACTATCATATTGTTCCAACCCTTCCTGTCACTGCGGTTGTCTTAGATCGGAATCCACGCTTATTCTATAATTTTCAAGATGTTGGTGTGGAATTTGCCATACACGGTTACAGGCATATTGATTATACACAATTGACAACCGATGAAATAAACGAACATCTTGAGTCGGCAATTGAGATATTTACAAAACACGGTATTCAATGGTCGGGATATCGATTTCCTTTCTTACGATGGAATAAAGAAAATATCGAACTATTGGGAGCAGGTGGAATGAAATGGGATAGCAGTCAGGTCATCTCATGGGATTCGCTCAATCCTAAACGATTTTCTAAGCAAGAATGGCTGAATTATACGAAGATTTTACAAACATATCGACCTGTAGATGCTGCTGACACACAATCTCTTCCTGTCATGTTGGACAATCTTATCGAGATACCGGTTTCAGTTCCCGATGATGACATGCTTATCGGCCGTTTGGGTCTTACGGATCAAGAAATGATGGTTGATATTTGGTATGGCATCTTACAGAGTACCCGTGAGCGAGGAGAATTATTTGTCTTACAGGTTCATCCTGAACGGTTTAATTGTTATAAAAAGGCTCTTGAACGCGTTGTTCGGTCGGCCAGAGAAGGGGGAGATGTCTGGATCGCTCCATTGGGAGAAATTGCCCGATGGTGGAAAGAGAAAGAATCATTTGATTTGGATATAAAAAAGATATCCCGCCATCGGTTCGGTATTCATATCCATGCATCCGATCGGGCGACAGTACTTCTACAGAATGCCAACGGCTTAAGAACAGGTAGGCGATATATAGGAAAGGGATCTGTAATAGCTGAGAAATATTGGGAATTGGAGAGTCCGGTCAGGCCTGTCTTGGGAGTGGCCGCGAATACACCCCTGGAAGTCATACAGTATCTGAAAGAAGAAGGATTTATCATTGAGTTTAGTGAGGATCCCAATGATTGCAGTTATTTCTTAAACTTTACGGGTCGTCTGGGAGGAAAAGAGAAACGACAAATTTTACAAAATATCGAAAAATCAAAATTCCCCTTGATCCGGTTTTGGAGATGGCCACACAATTCGAATTGTTGTCTGGCCGTATCAGGGGATATCGATAATGTGACCATATGGGATTTCATGGAGAGGTTTCATGGATGATAGAGTAAATGCATTGACGCTCACCAAGATCTTACGTCCTCTTTTCCGTCATTGGGGAATTATCGTGGTATCATTTTTATGTGTCGTCGCCACTGTCGGTTACTTTAGCTTTACGGCTGAAGATCAATTTGAGGCGTTTGCAACGTTGTCTTTCATGGAGAGCATGGATAGACAAGATCAATCTATTCATCTTCCAAATTTGTTACAACAAAAGTATTTGGTGAAAAATCAAGTAGCGATTTTAGAGAGTCGCCGACTGGTTAAAGAAGTCATTAAAAGACTTCAAAATTCGATTCATCAAGATTCTTTAGGCATATTGGAAAAAGGCTTAAGTGAAGACAAAAATGATAGGATTCCAAAAGCATTTTTGTTGCAACAGTTTGTTGATAAATTTATGTCTACAACTGAAGTGGTCTATAACAATGAATCTGATATTATTGAATTGCGAGGGAAGGCGGCTACACCTTGGGAAGCGGCTCTATTGGTGAATACATGGGTTGAGGTTTATCAGGAATATAGCATTTCGGGACAAATAGGAGAAGTGAATCGTTCACAAAGTTTGTTAGAGGCCAAGGTGAATGATTATAAAAGGAATCTTGAGAATTCGGAAGAAAAGCTTACGAGATTTAAGAAAAATGAAAAAGTGGTTTCGCTATCGAGTGAAACCGATCAGTTGGTCACACAGGCTGCAAATTTCGAAGCTTTATACAACCAATCCAGAACAGAATTTGAGGCGCTTGAAAACCAGTTATTATATTTGAAGGACCAATTGGATAGTAGCAAATACCATCTTGCCGAAAATATGGCATATCTATCCAATGAAAGCATCCGTGAACTCCAAAGACAATTGACTGAAAAAGAGATCGAAAAAGTGAGTCTGGAGTCTCAACTTACCGGTGCAGGTTTCCGAATCAAAGGGGATGAGAGAATCAGACAGATGGAAAATCGCCTGAGAGCGATTAGGAAAAAAATCATCGACGAGACTTCAAAATTGGTTGAAACGGATATGGCAAATCTCAATCCTTTAGATTATTCCGAAAACCTGATCAACCAGATTCTTGAACTCGAGACACAAAAAAAATCTCTGGTTGCGAAAATAGTGGCGCAGAAAGTTATTATTGAAGAATATAATAAAAAGTTACGAGAACTACCCGATAAGAGTCAAAGATTGGCCAAGCTGGAAAGGGAAGTAGAGCTCAATAGCAATATCTACACAATGCTTGCCGAGAAATTGGAAGAAACCCGAATTAAGGAAGTAGGCCAGATGGGTAATGCTCATATTGTGGATTTTGCCGAACCTCCTACAACTTCAGTCTATCCAAATCGAATTAAGAATATGTTGTTAGCATCGATTTTCGGCCTTTTGTTGGGTATTGGATTGGCGTTGGGGCGTGAGTATTTTGAGAGTTCCATTAGAAGTGAAGAAGATTTAAAAGATTTGGGACTTCGTGTTATCGGCGAGATCCCAATATATAAAAATGGAACATGCAAGCGTTTCCTTCGATGTAAAACGAAATTGAAAAATATAACAAGAGCACGGGAAATTTACCCTCATCTTCTTATCCAGAAAAACGGAAATTCCCCTTTCTCTGAGGCTTACCGAGTAATTCGAACTTCCATCTATTTGGTAAATCACAAAAAAAGCTTAAAAACCATTCTTATTACAAGTCCCGGCCCTTCGGAAGGAAAGTCATCTACGGCGGCAAATTTAGCTATCAGTCTCGCGAAAAAAGGGACGAAAACACTTCTCGTAGATGGTGATTTGAGAAAACCTGTTTTGGATATTCTTTTTATGGGGTCTCATCGAAAAGTGGGCCTGACGAACGTCTTGGGAAGCGAGCTATCACTAACTGACGCCGTCCGAGAGACTGCTGTAAGCGGTTTGTATCTATTGGCCTCGGGTACAGAAGTGAAAAATGCTCCTGAAATTCTCACTTCAAAATCTATGCGTACTTTTATCCAAGAAGCCAGCGATGAATATGGAATCGTGATTATCGATAGTCCTCCCTTATTACCGGTAACCGATGCAACAGTTTTGGCCTCCCTGGTTGACAGTGTGATCCTTGTTTCAAGGGCGGCAATAACTTCGCGTGAGGAAGTCATTCGTGCCACCGAGTTATTGCAAAATGCAGAGGTCGATATTTTAGGCGCTGTTTTAACAGGAGTCGATGCTTCAACAATTGTAGGGTATCAAAATTATTACAATGCATACTTTATGGATGATAGGAGATAAAATTGAGTCATAACGTGGGTGCCATAGTCATCGGAGGACATTTTCAGGGATTGGGTGTGGTGAGAAGTTTAGCGAGGAATGGAATCAAGGTGGTCGTTATAGATACGGAACCTTGTATTTCCCGATTTTCACGTTATGTGTATAAGTTTCTCCGATGCCCGAATGTACAGGATGAAAGTGCTTTCTTGGAATTTCTTCACGACATCGCGCATCGATATCAATTGGAGAACTGGATCATTTTCCCAACAGATGATGAAACGGTTTTTTTCCTCTCTCAGCATCACACCGAACTCAGCAAGATGTTTATGCTTACAACACCCCATTGGGATATCGTAAAGTTTGCCTATAACAAAACATACAGTTACCAGTTGGCTGAAAAGATAGGTATTCCTATTCCTAAGACATTTTATCCGGAAAAACTTGAAGATCTATTTGATCTCGATATATCATTTCCTGCAATCATCAAGCCTTCTGTAATGCGGCGTTTTTTCAGCATTACAGGAAAAAAAGTTTTTCGTGCAAAGAATCGAGATGAATTGATTTCGAATTATCAAAAAGCGAGTTCGATTATACCGCCGAACGAAATACTGATTCAGGATGAGATACCTGAAGTTGCAAAACATCTTTACTCTTTTTGTCCCTTATTCAAAGATAAAAAGGTCTTAGCCAAGATAGTCGCCAAACGTACGAGACAACATCCCATGGATTTCGGTCAGGCCAGTACTTTTGCAGAAACTATCCATCTCCCTGAGCTCGAAACATTAGGGATTTCAATTTTATCAGCGATGAATTATTATGGCATTTGTGAGGTCGAATTCATACAAGATCCAAGAGATCATATTTATAAATTTCTTGAAGTGAATCCCAGGGTTTGGGGATGGCACACCTTGGCTATTCGGGCAGGCGTGAATTTACCCTATTTGCTCTATCTCGATATGATAAACAAGCAAGTTGCAAATGGATGTTACAAAAAAGGTGTGAAATGGGTTCGATTAACGACTGACCTGCCCACTGTGGCATCCGAAATATGTAAAGGGAGAATGGGAGTAAGGGATTATCTTCATTCGATGAAAGGAGAAAAAGAATTTGCAGTATTGTCCTTGGATG
>CAZYTI010000395.1:0-4950 GCA_964650065.1 uncultured bacterium | reverse complement strand
TCGAGATCGGTCCCAGCGTAGGTTTCTCTGTAATACCTCAAGACGTCGCGCACGGAAACCTTCTTGTCGGGTTTTACTGAAAAAGGAAGTTCCTCTGCATCCATTTTGAGATTCAGAGAAGGTGCAAGCGTGCTCAAAATATAATATTCTCGGGTCGAAAAAGGTCTTCGTCCACTGTAGGCTTTCCAGAATTTGAAAGGTTCACCACTGTTGGGATCCCACCATTCCATCTCCTCGGCAAGGGAAAAGACGTTGTCTGAAGCCATGTAGGTATCGGAATCCTTGAGATCCAATTCTCCGATACGTGGTATATTCGCAGAAACACCGACATGATCGTCGGGAATCCGAACGGCCGCCCAGACGGCACCGACTTCCAGCACACCACCGCCAAAGATTTCGAAGTGCCAGACCTCATTGGCATCTGCGATGGTAATACACTCGCCGTTGTCTCCGTATCCATACTCTTTGACCAGATCGTCGATGAGACGAATGGCATCCCGGGCTGTCGTGGATCTTTCCAGTACGATGGCCTGTAATTCTTCAATCAAGAACCACCCCTCGTCATTTCTGAGTTCACGCCTTCCGCCGATGGTGGTTTCACCAATGGCCAGCCCCTTCTCGTTCATACAAGGATAACAGACATTCATGAAAGCATGGGTTCGTTCTACCTGGGGAATCTCTCCTTTTTGATTTAATCCTGTTTGATCCCAGGCTGTTTCGGTCCGCATTGTTCCCCAATAGACTTTTCTGGTCGATCCTTTACGATGGGTTTGACGTGGTAGAATATTCAACCAGTTCCTGAAAATACCCCCGTCACAGGAATGAGAGGTTATCACCGATCCGTCGGTCGACGCCTTCTTACCCACCTGTATACTGGTACAACCAATTTCGAGCTCATTTAAATCTATCCAGGGTATCGAGATTTGTTGTGCCCCTATCGGCATGATCCCTAAAATAAAAACAAGGATCATGAAGAACGTCCATCGTCCTCGAGGATTTTGAAGAGAGATTCTGTTCATGATATGACTCCTTTCATAAATTAAATGTGTTTGATTAAAATATTCAGAGATGACGATATATTGAAATTTAATTATAACATACACAAACCAATCAGAAAAATCAAGTTTCATTTATTAAAAGAATTACATCAGCGAAAATGCCACGGTGATCCCCGCCATGACAATCGCCACCATGCTCATCAGTTTGATGAGAATGTTCAAGCTGGGTCCCGAGGTGTCTTTGAAAGGATCACCCACCGTATCCCCAATAACTGCAGCCTTGTGTGCTTCCGATCCTTTGCCACCCAGGTTTCCTTCTTCAATATACTTCTTGGCATTGTCCCAGGCTCCACCGGTATTTGCCATGAAGACCGCCAGCACAGTCCCGGCAGTAAGTCCGCCAACTAAGAGTCCCATAACGCCGGCGACACCAAACACGAATCCCATGGTCACCGGAGCGATGATGGCCAGAAATGAGGGGAGCATCATCTCGGCCTGAGCACCCTTGGTGGAGATTGCCACGCATCGTGCATAATCGGGCTCTGTTTTTCCTTCTAAAATACCTTTGATGTCACGAAATTGGCGACGTACCTCATCGACCATCATGGCCGCAACTCGACCCACGGCTTTCATGGTCAGACCACAGAACAGGAATGCCATCATCGATCCCACGAATGCACCGGCCAGGACCTTGGGGTTCATGAGATTGACATCATAATAGCTCATGAAATCCCTTAGAGAGGCTGTTTCTATTTGTACGGTACGGATGACTTCACCGGCATCATTGGTCAACTGAATCACATTCTGACCAATACGCATCAATCCGATTTTCAATTCTTCGATGTAGGAGGCCAGGAGGGCCAGGGCGGTGAGGGCAGCGGAGCCGATGGCAAATCCCTTCCCCGTGGCTGCCGTGGTATTGCCCAGCGCATCCAAAGCGTCAGTACGCTTTCGGACCTCCTCTCCCAAACCACTCATCTCGGCATTCCCACCTGCATTATCGGCAATGGGCCCATAGGCATCTGTTGCCAGTGTGATTCCGAGTGTGGAAAGCATACCCACGGCTGCGATTCCGATCCCGTATAATCCCATACTCATATTTGCAAAATTGAAGCGGGCAGAAAAGAGATAGGCCATAATGGTTCCTACGACGATGAATAAAACCGGAAATGCCGTGGACATCATACCGGTCCCCAGGCCCGCAATGATTACTGTAGCAGGACCGGTTTTGGCATTCTCTGCAATACTCCGGGTGGGTTTGAAGGAATAGGAAGTAAAATATTCGGTCACCTTCCCTATCCCCATGCCTACCAATAATCCGGTGACAATGGATCCCCAAATCCCCCATGCATTGGGAAGATTCAATATTTTCAGGATGATAATTGAACAGATCACTATAAACAGTGAACTCAGATTGACACCCCTTCCCAGGGATCCCAGCAGGTCTTTTTGACTCGCACCTTCCTTGGTACGGACGATATAAATGCCCAGAATCGACAGAACCGTTCCCACGGCACCGATCATCATGGGCGCGATGACGGCTTTGAATTGAATAGCCGGCTGAGACATGAAGGCAGCAGCACCAAGAGCAGCAGTCGCTAAAATCGAACCGCAATAGGACTCATACAGATCGGCGCCCATACCCGCCACATCACCCACATTGTCACCCACATTATCGGCAATGGTAGCCGGATTCCGGGGATCATCTTCGGGAATACCAGCCTCGATCTTACCGACCAGATCGGCGCCTACATCCGCGGCTTTCGTAAAGATACCCCCACCGACCCGGGCAAACAATGCCTGAGTAGAAGCCCCCATCCCAAAGGTTAACATGGTGGTTGTGATGATCATGAGCTTGTGTCCGTCCTCAACACCACCGGGAATAATCCGATTCAGTACGATGAACCAGACAGAAATATCCAGGAGGGCCAATCCTACAACAACCAACCCCATGACTGCACCACTTCTAAATGCAACTTTTAAGCCCTGGTTCAAGGAATTTTTAGCGGCATTGGCTGTTCGGGCAGAAGCATAGGTTGCTGTTTTCATACCGAAGAATCCGGCCAGACCAGAGAAGAAGCCACCCGTTAAAAAGGCAAAAGGAACCCAGGGATTTTGAAGACGCAGGCCGTAGGCCAGGAAGGCAAAAAAGGCGGTCAAAACGATGAACACGATCGTGACGACCTTGTACTGCTGCTTGATATAGGCCATCGCACCCATCCGAACATGGGATGCAATATTGGCCATTTTCTCCGTTCCTTCACTCTCTTTCATCATCTGTTTAAAAAATATCCATGCGAACACCAATGCCAGTATCGATCCGAACGGTACAAACCAAAACAGGTTGTTAGCCATTTATCTTCTCCAATTTTAAAAATTTTAATTGATTTTGTAGATTTTTATCATTATAAATTATTTTGCTGCTACTGGCAGCTGGTTGCTGGCTGCCGGTAAATAATATATCGCAATCTTATAAAATGTATATTATAGTCAAATTATTACAAGTAACCAGATATAAGTTACCAGAAACGAGTAGCCAGCATGCCTCACACCAGATCTTTAATCATCGATTTGCAGAAATAATGAATCAAAGACAACAAAATAACAGCAGAAATGACAGCAATCCCCACACTCCAGCTGAATCCTGTGATGGCCACACCCAAGGCCAGTCCCGATGCTGGCGGATGTTCCGTATCTGTGACAACCATGATGAAAATAGACAGGCCTACTGCCAGGGCGTAAGCAACCATAGTCACCACATATATCGGCTGGGGGATCAGACTACAAATTGAACCTGTTAATAAACCGACCAGATTACCCCCAATGACATTACGGGGCGCGGCCGTGATACTCTTGGGCAGAGCGAAAATGACAAAAGCAGTCGAGCCGATGGATGCCACAACGACCACATTCTCCAGAGAAAGAAACATGAACACGACAACCATCACCGAAGTTGCCAAAAGACTCTGTAGCACGTAATTTTTCCAATGGAGCCGCAACTCCTCGAGCATCTGGGCGAACGTCCGCTTCATAGGATTACCTGTTCCTTGGTAGGAATACCAAATCTTTTTTCACGTTTAATATACGATGATTGTCTGTGAATTTCAAAGCGTTTTTAATAGTGCAATCCGACTGCTCGTCAACCTGCGGCTGATCAATTCAGAGATTCTCTGCATCACAATGAGGCCGAATTCCGGCTCGTTCTTCAGCACACGAATCATCTTCTCTCCCTGTATGGCGAGGACTCGGCAATCTTTCTCACAAATGGCCGATGAAGTGTAAATATAGGGTGGTACCACACCCGACCATCCAAAACTCACATACGGTACGTTGATGACAGCCACAGTGACATAATCCGATCTCGATGTCAAGCTGACCTGGAGGTTGACTTCTCCCTCCAATAGAATATGCATGTGTTCTGCTCTGGACGCTTCGAGAAAAACTGTCGCTCCTTTTTGATAAGCAATTTCCTCAGATATTTCAGCAATCGCCGCAATGCATTCTTCAGGGATACCCTCAAACAGGTTGATTTTCGACAACATATCTCTTGATACCATGAGTGTCCTCCGTGAAATTATTGCTGCAATAAATGGGATGGTAATATTTTCCCGGCATTTTCAGATGGTTTATCTCCTTCTACGGTTGCCAGATTTAAATTTGTACTCATTCGGCGGCTCTGCACCGAGAAGATGACGTACGAAGTAGTCCCAGCGTCGTCTCATCATATAGGGTTCGCTGGAGAAACCGTGCCCCCGATTTGGCAACAGGAGGAGATCGAAATCCTTGTTGGCCGCAATGAGGGCATCCACCACAAGAAGCGTATTATACAACGGTACATTGCTGTCCATGGTGCCGTGGGCGAGGAGAAGTTTCCCTTTAAGGTTTTTGGCCTGGAGTTGATTGGCCTGGTTATCGTAGTTTGAAGAGCCATCGGGATAGGTTTCCAGGAGTC
>CAZYTI010000394.1:0-4955 GCA_964650065.1 uncultured bacterium | reverse complement strand
GGGTTTACGGGAATCTTCATGGTACGTTTCCTGTCGAGCCGATACGAACTCCAATTTTATATCTTTCAATAAAAATGACGCCGTGCCAAATCTTTGAAATACGGCAAATCCTTTTCCCTTCAACTGATTCATGGCCTTTCTCGCAAACTTAGGCCCTTCCCCCACCACAACAAAATCGATTTCCCGACTCTCTTTCCCCAGAATACGATCTCGAACGAATCCACCCACTGCATAAACCTCCACGCCCGTTTCATCTCCGAGCCGGCCGATGGCCCTGAGGATTTCATTCAAAGACAAATGTCGTTTTCGTTTTATCGTACTCATTTTAATAAACACTCACCAATCACTCTGATCTTCTCACCACCTTCTTATACCATTCCGCCGTTCTCCCGATTGCCTCATCGACATGTACCCGAGGTTCATATCCCAATTCCCTCTTGGCTTTTTCAATACTGAAATGAAAATCCTTTCGGAGATGCGTAATGAGATATCGTGTGATGAGAGGTCTGGATTGAATATGAAATAATCGGTAAAAGAATTCAAGTTTCACTGCTGCTATATAGGCAATCACAGGATGTACGGAAAATCTGGGTTTTGGAATATCCAGAGCTGTGGTCAATTTTTCAAAATATTCGCACCATGTCATTTTGATGCCATCGGTTATGATATAGGTCTCTCCGGACGCCTTCTTCTTTTCACCTGCGAGAATCAAGCCATCCACCAAATTTTCCACATAGGTAAAAGCACCCAATTTTTTACCGCCGCCGACGTAAGCCATTCGACCGGCTTCCAGCATCTTCGCCATTTTGAGAAGACTCACACGATCGCCCGGCCCATAAATATCTCCAGGCCGTACAATGACAGTCTCCAAACCCTTGAACTGATGATAGTCCGACACGATGGCCTCGGCCTCCCGTTTCGTCTGGCAGTAAGGGAAAGGGGTCGGAAGCCTGGGTGACTTCTCTGTCATATCCTGTGCTCCGACAAAACTATGCACCGCGGCCGTACTCACATAGACGAATCGTTTTACACCTGCCCGAATGGAGGCCTCCAGCATATTCTGTGTACCTTCCACAATCACTTTTCGAAAAAACTTCAGTGTTCCCCAATCCGTTACGGCCGAGGCTGCATGATAGACCAATTCGACATCCTCGGCAGCTTTTTCCAATGAGGACAAATCATCCAATGCGCCCACAAAACGCTCAATCTCCACACCTTCTAAAAGGGAAAGGTCACTCGTCTTCCTGACCAGACCCCGGACTTTGTACTTTTTTTCCACCAGTTTACGACAGAGGGTTGCACCTACAAATCCATTGGCTCCTGTAACCAATATACGCATCGGTGTTTTCCTTTTTATAGAACGTCATTAGTTAAACACTAAAAGGTGACCATTAAATCTAACAAATTTAAAGATCCGAAACAACCGAATCCATCCTCAACCGTACTATAATCAGTACGAAAGGTATTGGGCTTGATATTCACATTATATGCCAAATATTCAGATAAATTTAAATCGTAGGCGTATATCAAAAGATTTCCCGTCGACACCGGATAATCACCTGTCTCAAATACCACATGCATATTGCCGAACTCGGGAATACGATGGCGCTGATAATGGGTGCTTACTCCGTCCGAGAAGTAGATATCGTACAGGGACACCAATGTATCTCGCAGAATGGAAAAACTGTACTGATTCCCGTTGGACTGGACCGAATCCTCGATAATGGCAGGCATCGCCGGTACCGTCGTTTGCGAAGCAAGTGTCGGAAATCCCTCCTTCCGACAGGATATGCCATATGTCTGTTTTTCTTCAGGAGTAAACTCCGGATGACGATACTCCGATTTTTGAAACGTGGAATCGAAATGGGTAAACATGAATTCCACTGAGTCGACAATCACATGTCCCCCATATCGATAGAGCATCACCCGTGCATCTGTCACTTCTAAAGAATCGGGAAATTCATTAAACGGAAACGACCTTTCAAGATGTACGAACGACAGCCCCAACCCGTTCATCTTTCCAGTCCGTAAAACGCCTAAAACATTCAACATAGGATGAAAATCTGCGGATTCCAGATAAGTGGGCTGGGGACCGGGACCGGTGATGGGATTTTCGCAACCCATTGACAATAGAATCGAAAGTATAAAAACCAGAAATGACACCACTCTCATGTGATATCCTAATTTCAATCTATATTGATTCCATAAAATCATCGACCTAACCCACTGTCCATCCTGTTCATCCTGTAAATCCAGTCTACTATTTTTAGCACCCCTATAAAAAACTAAAACTTAACCGTATAACCCATACTGAATTCTGGAAAATAATTGGTACCAAATCCGTACGGCTTCTCCTGCCCCACGGGCATATAGAACATGACATTCCTGTAGAGAAAGAGGAGATTCCCAAAATTCACATTGATGTAAGACTCATCCGCACCCAGGAATTCGGCGAGATCAGCACCAAATCCCTTTCTGATTCGTTTTCTTAAACCCAGGTCCAACCGGATGTAAAGGGGAAGACGCACATTGTTTTTACTATCGGAAGTATAGGTCGGATACGAAGCATAGGTATTTGTCCTTGGATCGTAATAATAATAGGATTTGGCCGATGTTTCCAGCGTTTTGGGTACACCGGACATGATCCGAAGCGTACCGCTGTATGAAAGCATCGGATGGATTTGATGATTGATCATGGCCTTGAAGGAATGGGTGCGGTCATAATCGTATAAATAGGACCGTCCCTCCATGATATGAGGATAACGCCGCGTGGCCTTACTGATGCCATAACTCACCCATCCGGAGAGCCGCTTCCACGATCCCATCCAGAGAAGCTCGATGCCGTATGATTCTCCGCTCCCTGCCTCCAGCTTATCAGAGAACCGGTAGACTTCTAACTCGCTGATGTTATAATCGAAAGTATACACGCGCGTAATGTCTTTATAATAAACATCTACAGAAACTTGAGAATTCTCGTTGATGTCCTTTTCCAATCCCAGAATATAGTGCGTCGACGCACTGGGATCTCTGAATTGCAGAGGATAATAGTTGTCTAAAAATTGGCTGAGCTCGTACTCCTGGGAATTGATACTGATGATGTATTGATAGTAACGTCCCCAGGCCGCCTTGAGCTTCATATCCCAGGGCAGCTGACAGACTCCGTTGATCCGGGGTTCATAATACCAGCGCCGCATGAGATTGAATTTGGACACCCTGATGCCCATGCGAAGGGATAAGGGTCCCCACATCCATTTCTCTTCCGCAAACCCGGCGACCAAACTCGATTTTCGCGTCGTTTCGCCCTCACTTAAGTCGTTGATTCGAATATCATTGCGAAAATGATATCGACTCAATTCCCCACCCACCGTGAATGTATTGGACGAATTCAGGAGGATACTCAGGGTGGACTTGAAAGTCAGGTCCTCTATCCGGTTCCGGATATCGGTTCTGTAGTACAGTTTAAACGTTTCATCCTCTTCTTCATCAAAGTACTCAAAGTCCAGCATGGACAAATTGCTGGAGGAGAAAAAGGAGCCATACACCTGCGTTTTCAGATAGATGTTCGGTGAGATGACTGTCTTTAAAATGGCCGTGCCCGCCTGATTGTTCCACCGATTATGGTACTTCAGGTTATAATCGTCAAACAGATCCGTGTCAAATGTCGGCGAAATATAAGAAAAAAAACGGATAAAGTCCAAATCCATGAAGTCCCTGGAGTAAAAATAACGGAGATTCAAACGATTCTTGGCGTTCATTTTCCAGTTTAAAGAAACGTTCATATCGTAGAAATAATTGGGCGAATAGAATAAAAATCGGGATACCAGATCATAATAGGCCCTTCCTGAAATCATCATAGTCGCATTTTGACCCACAGGGAAATCAAAAACCATTTTTGTGTGGGACAATGAAGGTTCTATCTCTCCATGTAACGTTTGATTGTTCCCCTCGCGCGTGGTGATATAGAGCACCGATGAATTACGTCCGCCATACTCAGCACCAAATCCGCCTACCATCATTTCGATATTCTTGATCGCATAGGGATTAAATAATCCCGATGAGATGACGCAATGGTATGGATTATAAATGGTCACCCCATCCAGTAGTATTAAATTTTCCCCGGGATCGCCACCTCGAACGGCATACAGTGGGGAGATGGGATCGATACCCTGGATGCCCGGCAGATATTTTATTGCTTTGAAAATATCTCCCCTCGCTGTAGGAATCCGTCGGACCGCTTCTGCGGTCATCATTCTGTGACCGCTTTCGATTTCCACATCCGCCACTTCAGACCTTTTAGCAGTAATAACAATGCTTTCTAATCTCACGGCTTCGGGCTCTAAAGTAATATCATCTAAAATAATGCTTTTGTTCTCAATAGAGATGGATATCGACTTTTTCGAATAACCGATATGGGTCACATCCATGGTATAACGACCATGAGAAAGACCGGTAATACGAAAATAGCCATTCCCATCTGTGGCCGCTCCTCTATACTCTCCGCGAATTAGGACATTGACGCCGATGAGTGTCTCGCCTGTTTGGTGATCGACGACATATCCCGATATGGTATGGGTCTGGGCAAAAAGACGACTTAGGGATAAGAACATGAAACAATATTTTAGGAAGCTTGCTGTTTTCATAATTTCAGACCCACATGAATCACCACACCCAATTGAACCTGGATGTTCTTTGAATAGATATAGGCAATACTTTGCTGGAATCCAATTCCAAAAAGAATGCCGCCTCTGTCGAGAGGATTCACTATCAAACTCTGACTCAGGGCATAATCGAGTATGAATATATCGTAGAGTTTATGGGCCTTTGTTTCTATATCTTTCCATCGATTCACACCCAGCATGATCTGTGACTTTCCCCGAAAAACCATTCGAGGAGTGATCCGATGATATAAATAATCGATGGAGAGCCCGAATTCAATTGATTCATAGTCTTTCATA
>CAZYTI010000393.1:0-4956 GCA_964650065.1 uncultured bacterium | reverse complement strand
GTTGTTTCCGATCCTTTTCGGAATCACCGGGTGTTTGGGGGGTAGGGAGACAGGTGAACGGTAAAGAAGGTAATCAGTATTCGGTAACCGGTCATCGGTGAAAAGGATCGGATCCAAAGAGATGATTGAATGGCTGACAACTGATCAAAACTGTAGATAGCAGGAATTATTAATCAATGGAAGTTCATGAGAAGTGAATCTAAAAAACCTTCCCGTCTGGCACTTTGGATCATGCGTAAAATGATGAAATCCGATGATTTCGAATATGCCATTGGGGATTTGCAAGAGATGTTCGAATTAGCGACTCAGGAGAAAAGTCCCAAGCGTACAAAATACTGGTTTTGGATGGAAGTCATTAGATCGATACCGAGATTTCTCAAGAATGTCATTTGTTGGAGATTTATCATGGTGAAGAACTATCTCAAAGTAGCACTTCGAAATATCAGGGGACACAAGGCACATTCATTTATCAACATTTTCGGCCTGGCCATCGGTATGGGGTGTGTCATTCTAAGTGCCCTGGTTGTTCAGTATGAACTCAGCTTTGACGATTTTCATGAGAAACGGGATCGTATCTACCGGGTGTATATGGAAGAAGAACGTTCTGATGGCGTCTTCCGTAGTGCTCCAGTGATGCTTCCCTTTGCGCCGGCAGTCAGACAGGAATTCCCTGAGGTCGAGAAGGCAGTTCGGATTAAAGAGCGTACCATGCTTGTCTCTTCCGGAAAGAGTCCCTTTTATGAAAATATTCTGTATGCGGATGAGGAACTGCTGGATGTCTTTTCATTTCCTTTACTCGAAGGTAATCCAGGGACTGCGCTTGCGGAACCATTTTCTGTAGTCATCACCGAGAAAATGGCGGATAAGTATTTTGGAGATGAAGATGCGATCGGTCGTGTATTAACATTCCAGAATAGTGATGATTACAAGATCACCGGTATTCTGAAAGACATACCCAGTAATTCACACCTCGATATGCATTTTCTCCTTTCATTTTCGACTTTATCAAGAGCTAGAAACCCGTCTCTGGAATCATGGACAAGTCGTAGTGACGACTACACATATATTTTAATTAGAGAAGGCTATTCAGCTACTGATTTAGAACAGAAATTCCCAGGACTCCTGAAGAAATATGCCGGGGAAAATGTGATGGAA
This sequence comes from uncultured bacterium, assembly GCA_964650065.1. Classification (GTDB taxonomy): domain Bacteria; phylum Zhuqueibacterota; class QNDG01; order QNDG01; family DSAB01; genus CAZYTI01. The sequence goes on along the minus strand of CAZYTI010000393.1, from coordinate 3,801 downwards.
AAGTATACCATGCGCTTGCAGTCCCTGACGGATGTTCATTTCTCCACGCTGGTTTACGATAATGCAAAGACCATTCCGGTCCTCTATCTTACTATTTGTTTAGTCATCGCCGTCTTCATATTGTTGATCGCCTGTGTCAATTTTACCAACCTGTCGACGGCCAGATCGGTACAGCGGGCCAAAGAAGTGGGCATGAGGAAGGTCGTTGGGGCGCAGAGAATTCAACTCATTCGTCAGTTTATCATCGAATCCCTCTTAATGTCGTTTTTAGCCAATGTTAATGCAATGCTCATGATTTCACTCATTCTTCCTCGTTTCAATGATTTTATTGGCAAAGCACTATCCATCAATTTGGTTCGAAATCATGATTTGCTATTTATCTTGCTGGGGACGGTTGTTTTTACCGGACTGATTGCCGGAAGCTACCCGGCATTCATCCTGTCAGGTTTCATCCCAGTCCGCGTTTTAAAGGACCAATATCATGCCGGTAGAAAAGGTTTTTCCCTCAGGGCATTTCTCGTTGTCTCCCAGTTTGCCATATCCGTGGTTTTAATGATTGCAACGATGACAGTGTACACACAGATCAATTTTATGAGAAACAAAGATCTGGGAATGCACAGTGATCAGATTGTCGTTATTCCGGTGAGGGAAAGTCCGATAAGGCATAATGTTGAATCCTTGAAAAGTGTGTTGCTCCAGAACAGTTCAATCCTGGGGATTACGGCTTCCAATGGGACACCGGCGAGTGGTTACAGCTATACCAGCAATTGTATGCCGGAGGGTGGGAATAAAGATGATGAGTTCTATATCCAGGTACTTTCTGTGGATTATGATTTTATAAAGACCTATGAACTGGAATTGATCGATGGAAGGAGTTTCGCAAGAGACTTTTCGACCGATGGTCAGAGTGCCTATCTCATCAATGAAACTGCTGTGAAGAAAATCGGGTGGGTAGATCCCCTGGGAAAACGTATCTCTCAAGGTCAAGAAGAACCGCGGACGATCATCGGTGTGATCAAAGATTTTCATTATTTCTCGGTGAGAGATCAGATTGCCCCAACGGTCTTCGATCTCGAGTTGGATGATGTGAAGTTTGTTTCTGTAAAGTTGCGCACAGAGAGCATCGCTCAGACCTTATCCTTTATTGAAGCGAAATTTACAGAATTTGCCCCCAACTATCCCTTTGAATATTTTTTCATTGATGACAAGTTTGATCGATCCTATCGAGCTGAAAGGTCGATGGGAAGCTTTCTCTTGTTCAGTACTATTTTGGGTATCCTTATATGTTCACTGGGCATTCTTGGCCTTATTTCATTCACAGCAGAACAGCGGTTAAAGGAGATCGGCATTCGGAAGACCCTGGGTGCCACTACGCCGAAGATATTTGGGTTGTTGGTGAAGAATTTTCTGAAATTGGTGTTGATGGCAAATTTCATTGCGTGGCCGGTTGGCTATTTTGCCATGGATCGCTGGTTGGAAAATTTTCCGTACAGGATCGGTCTCGATGTGGGTATATTTTTTATTTCAAGCCTTTTGGCTTTAACGATTGCGCTGCTGACCATCAGCTATCATACAATGAAATCGGCGCGGATGAGTGCAGTTGAGGCTCTGAAGTATGAATGACATGAAAATCCGACTTTGGCGGATTGAGGCTTTAAAGTACGAATGACATGAAAATCCGCCTTTGGTGGGTTGAGGCTCTAAAGTACAAATGATTGGTGAGTAGTGCATGAAGGTGAACGGTGAACTGTGAACGGTAAACGGTTAAAAAAAGTAATCGGTGATTGGAGAAAAACCCGATAATCGGAGGCTATAAATTTGTTCTCGATCTTAATATCGGTAACTGTCTTTAAAATGATAATTCGCTTTTTATTCAGACTTATGTAGAATACACCCTCATTTATCTTTACTCGACGAGCATACCTGTCAGTCTCAGTAATTCAATCTCATTGAGTTTGGCGTCGTACTTGGCGTTAGAGAGGTTGCTCTTGGCCCGGATCAGGTTTAACTGGGCCTCCCGGAATTGGGTGGTGGTGACCTGACCCAGGTTGTAGAGTTCCTGGGTACGACGGAAGTTGAGTTCAGCTGCCTCCAGGCTGCGCTCCTCCAGGTCCAACACCAGAAGACTGTTATGAAAGGCTTCATGGGAACTGGTGACATCTTTCTCCAGGTTGAGTCGTTCTTCCTGACGTCGTAGTTCCTGATTCTTCACATCGATTTGGGCGTTCTGTCTTTGAATCGATGTCTTGAAACCGTTGAAAAAGTTCATACTGATCGTGGCCCCCACGCGGAGCGTCCTGGATGGGTCGTCTAATTGAATATTGAGATCTGATGCGGTCTGACTATATCCATACGAAGTGGATAGATCGACCCGGGGTAGATGGGCCGATTTGGCCACACTCAGATCGAAGCGGGACTGAATGAGACGCTCACGGACTGCCAGATAATCTGCATTGTGATTTAGGGCCATGGTTTTCAGCGATTCTAAATTTTCCCTGGTCCGGAAAGTGACAGCGGTGTCAACCAGAAATGTCATACCCACATCTCGATTCAAGAGTACATTCAATCCACGTTTTGATTCATCCCAGAGAAATTTTGCCTGAGTGACGGTGACGCTGTCCGAATTGAGATCGACCTGGGCAGCCAAAACATCAATGGTTCTGGCCTGTCCATACGCAGATCGCTGTCTGGCACGGTCCAGACGCTCCTGAGAAATGATGAGTAGTTCCCGGGCTATTTGGAAGTTCTCATAGGCAGATGCCGCCGTATAATAGGCCTGGCTGACCTGGAGCAGGGTCGATTCGATGAGATTGAGGGCTTCGATTTCACCCAATCGACCGGATGCCTGAAGTTTCTTGAACCGATACACATTGCCGAAACCGTCGAAGAGGGTATAACCGGCGGACACCTGGGCACTGGTGTGTGTGGAAGCACCGTCGGAGACAATCCCTCCATCACTATCCTGATAATTGGCACTCCCGGACAAACCAATATTGGGAAGCAGGTCGGCGTTGCCGATATTGACATTCTTCTTTGCAATAATAGCATTGTTCCGGGCGATCTCGATTTGATGATTCTGCTTCAGGGCAATGGATACAGCCTGATCGAATGTCATGACGTCCTGGGCTGTTGCCATATTCAGTCCCATCATGATGAATATCAGAATGATTGATCTCAATTTCATGCTAATGTCCTTCCTTGTAGCTGATTATTATTTCAAATGTGGTTTTTTTAATTACCGATATTGTCTTCTTCGCAGGATCCGGTTGATTGCTCCCGAGCAAAGAATTCTTCCCGGACGGCAGGTTCCACTTCTTCCTGACTGAACTTCTTTCCTTTCAAAAGCCAGAATACATAGAATTTCAACTTGTTGAGAATCACCAATAATGCAGGAAGCATGAGCAGTGTCAACAAGGTTCCGAAGGCCAGCCCATAGGCCACAGAGACGGCCATGGGCGAGAGAAACTGGGCCTGATGACTCCGCATGAAGATAAGGGGACCGAGACCGGCAATGGTGGTAATGGAAGTAAGAAAGACCGGACGAAAGCGGGATAGCCCAGTCTCATAAATGGCCTCATGAAATGGCCTGCCCGCTTTCAACATGCGGTTCATCGTACTGACCAAAACAAGAGAATCGTTGACCACGATACCGGTCAGAGCAATGACACCGAACCAGGACAACATACTCACGATGTGCCCCTGTATGAGATGCCCCCACAGGACGCCATTGATACTGACGGGGATGAGGAGAAAAACGATAATGGCCTGAGTGAATGATCGAAACGTCAGCACGACAATGAG
>CAZYTI010000392.1:0-4957 GCA_964650065.1 uncultured bacterium | reverse complement strand
TGACAACGCCTTTCAGATCACCTGTTTTGATCTTCTGGATCTGGAGCTGTTTTTCCGCTGCAGGGAGTCCGTTGCAAAAAATAGCCATTACCAAAAGCAGAGTGACAATTGTTTTCATTGATAATACCTCCTCTTGTGTCTATCCCGAAATCTTATTGCTGCTTACGGCTTGTATATAAAAAAGAGCTGATTTGTTGAGTGCAGTAATTTATCCTACCACCAAGGCAGAATAAAGATAGGGAGAATTACAGGTATTGTCCAAATAAAAACGCATAAAATCTTTTTTCTAGAATAGGCATCGGGCCGGATTTCTTATGCAAACTATTCCATGAGCTAAAAGGGTGACCACCTGAAATATTGAAGAATCTAACATCAGCTGCTATCAGGTGTTTTGAGGCTGGCCGCGCAGTGTCCAATCTTTGGCCGGAACCTCGTTTCGAGTCCCTTCAGGTGGATGGGCTTTTAAATTAAAGCCAAAGGAAATATGCCGGCTTAGACATACAAAACAAGCCATATATGAAACATCAGCGTAGTTTTTTGTATATCTCCAGGAGCTTATCCCCTTCGCTTTTCCAGTCATATTTTTCCCTAGCCCGCTGATAGGCGTTTTGACTCAATTCTGTAAGTGTTTTGGGTGAGCTTGCCAATTTTCTAATCGACTCGCTCAGTCGGTTTGGATCAGTCGTATCAACAGATATTCCGCAAAGATTCTTATCAAGGAATTCTTTCCAGAGAGGAAAATCAGATGCAATGCACGGCAAGCCATGAATCATGTAGTCATAGAATTTCGTAGCTATCGAGTCGAGATAATTCGGGTGGGGCTGTAACGGGATAAGCCCAATATGAGCATGACGATAAAGATCAGTGGTTTTCTTATGATCTATATACCCATGGTAATTAATGGTTCCGGCGTTCTCTCGGGATGCTTTATAAAGGATCGTTTCCAGGCTTGCGGGAAGAGCTTTTCCGACTAGGTGTAAAGTCAGGTTCGGAAAATGCTCTTTCAGAAGTCGGGCTGTCTTCAGCATCACTGTTGCACCGCGAGTTTCCGTCAGTGAACCGACATAAAGTAAATTGAGGTTTTCCTCGGGATTGAAACCTTCATACCGATTGTAAAAAGGAATATCAGGATTGGGAATCAGCGCGTGGTTCAGGATGACGGTGATATTACTTTTGGATGGGAAGAGCGGGCGATATCTCTCTTCTGCGAGGATGACGTGGTCGTATATATAAGGGGTGTTTATTAACAAACGGGTGAAGAAGGCGCCGATCAGCTTGCGGAAGGGTTTGGGGATCCACGCTTTACCGCTGATGACTCTGGATGGGTGTTCGTGAATATCGCATACGGTTTTTTTTATCCCCAGCAGGGCGACAGGCAGAAGGAGGAGGGCCAATTCAGGGTCGTGGAAATGTATTATATCCGCCTTTGATTTGATTATTTCCAGATATGCGCGCAGCCAGAGTTTTGGTCGACCTAATCGGGATTTCCAATTTCCCAAGGGACGAACAACAACCCCTTCAGCGGTTTTTTCACCGAAATCACCGACTGCAGCGTGTACTAGATCATGCAATTTAGCGAGGGTATGGGCCTCCTTATAGAATATTCGCGGATCATTCCAGCGATGTACTGTTGATAAATTGAGTATTTTCATTTATTGAGAAAATCCCGAGTTTCTTTTCATTGCAATCATTTTTGGGACTCGTATCAGATTGTAGGAAACGCAACGACAGACACATCTATCAATGTTGGTGGTTTTGGGCGCAGACTCATATAAAGCATATTCTATCTTGATCTTATTATGAAGAAAGTATACTGTCTGTGCGATACTCGATGTATGATAAACTATTCAACTGTCTTGTCTGGATCTTACGTGACTTACCGGGCGCTGTTAAATGCAAGGGCGCCGGGCATTGAGTGTCGACAATTCTTCGAAGAAGGGTTTGAATGGGATATCGGGCGATAACCTGATTGCTTATAGATTAACCGGGTTAAACGTTAAACGTTGGATTATTCATTCGGAAGGCTTTGGATTATTGCGTGATTGTCAAATTGGATAAATAATCAATGAATCCCAAATACAACTATGACAGCAATACGGGTTCGTGGATAGCTAAAGATTTCATACACGGTAGAAACTTCACACATGGACTGAATTGCATAGTTGATCCGGATGTTGTCGTTGGCGATGATGTGATTTTGGGGCATGACGTTCATTTGAAGCCGGGAACGCGGGTGCATAATCATGTAGAAATCGCGGATCATTGTCAAACGACCGGAATCTGTATTATCGGTAATCATGTGAGAATAAGAACGGGTTCTTGCATATCCATGTCGGTCATCATAAATGACTGGGTTTTTATGGCGGGTGGTGTCATGACATCGCACACGAAGCATATCCATCACGGCCGGCCGATAATGGAGAAAATTCAACTCATCACCAATATTGGGTTCGGCGCAATCATAGGGAGCAGAACCAACATGAGTGCCGGTATCACGATCGCGCCGGGTGTAATTGTCGGGTATGACAGCAATGTGGTCAAAAGTATGGACGTTACTCACGGTATCTATTTCGGCAATCCTGCAAACCTCTTCTCGCGCATGAAAGAAAATGATCCGTGGTATATACATATCCCGGATGATTACATTCCTTATCGATTCGATGAGGATATGCTGATTAAATACCTGCCATACTATAGAGGTGCATATAAATTCAATGAGAAGGTGTAATGCCGTTTAACTTGGATTCTTCATGCTCTCGATTTCTTCCGGCGTGACATCCCTGATTCTTCTTGATGGTATGCCTATATAGACCCCGTAGGGGTCGGTGTCTTTGTTGACAAAACTGCACGCGCCGATAACACACCAGGGCGCGATCTTGACTTCACCCATGACAACCGCGCTGTCTCCGAGAAAACATCCTTCCCCAATTATCAGCTTTTTATTCGATGCCGTTCTCATATGGTCTAAAAAAATAGTTTTTACTCCGGCGGTAAAAAACACATTGTCCTCAATAACGACGTTTCTGGCAATGACCGACTGATATCTCAAGACAACATTATTTCCTATAGTGCAATCGCCGGAAGAAAGGACATAGCTGTCGATAAAACAGTTATTTCCTATTTTCGTGCCTTCCTTTATAAGAGCGAAATTGCATACTTCGACATTGTCACCTACGTTGACATTTTTTTCAATCACATTGAAATGTCCGATTTTAAATTTACTGCCACACTTGAATGACGGATGAATTATATTATTGATATCCATAGTATGAGTTATTCCTTCCTATCTTAATTTAGGATTGTATTTTTTAATATATTTTGCAGGAGACCCATAGTACACGCCCGGTTCTGTTATATCTTTCATAACAACGGATCCGGCGCCGACAATGACATTGTCGCAAATTGCCGTTTGGCTTCTTATTATAACGCCCTGCCAAATATAACAATCATTCCCTATTATAGCACCTCCTCCCAGCAACACGCCAGGCGCTATAATGGTCCTTCTGCCGACGCAACAATTATGGCCGACATTGACTTTAACGCATACCTTTGCGCCCTCTTTTATGACGGTTGAATAAAGGCTTGCTCTATGAACTATGGAAAGAGCTTCGACATCAACATTATCTTCGATAACGACATTACCCATATGTTTCAGGTTTAATTTACTGCCGTCCGGACAATTGCAATATGTATTTCCATGAACACCTATAACAGCGGTTGAGTGTATATTGCAATTATCGCCTATTACATTCGGCTTGGGTTCTTTGTTTCTATTGATATCGTTATGTAAATAAGTAAATACATATTGAATATCGTCACCGGGATCTAAAATATGAACCTTGATGTTGGAAGGCAAGGAGTTAACGGCGTCTTCGGGTATGTCATGAGGCACGATGACGTGAACGGTCTTATCGGTGTTTTTTAAATGCTTAAGATATTTACTTGTGCGAGCAAAGGTTAAACTATTGTTTTCAACATTTAAAATAGAGGATGTTTTGTCCAGCTCATGTGCGATTCGCCATAATTCTTTGTATTTATCGGTGTCCAAACCCGAGCTCCTTTGAGAGTCAACGTTTCACAAAGAATAATTGGGGAATAGGGCCTTTAACCCGGGTGTTTCATCAATTTCGTAACGAGGAACCGTGAGCGTTTGTGTGGCAAGGAGTACGAACAATCCGGCCGCAGGCCTGTTTTTGACAGGTTGAGGATCGGTTTGTGATGTACGACGCAGTTCACACAAGGGCTCACGGCTCCGCAGTAGGAATTGATGAAACATCCGGGTTAATCATAATTCACTTGACTATCCACCTGACAACCTCAAAAGCCTCGGCATACTCAAATCCGATTTGTACCCCTCTTGTGCGTGCAAGACTTTTAATATATTCTTCGTTTGCATATTTTTTGCCCGTTTGAGAACGGTAACATTTGCAGATTCGAGTTTTTTATCGATGTGCCTTTCTTCGAGTTAGACAAATGAGATGGTTTGGAAGTTAATGTTATTCCAAGGAATTTCGTACGCCATAATCGAAGTAAATTTGAATGCGCGCAATCCTTCGCGAGCTATTGTCAGGTGATCTTGGTGAAGATCGTTATGAGAAGGCATAATTACCAGGTCCGGATTGATTTCTTTGTTTAATTTAACCAGGTCTTCCAAAATCTCTTGTCGATGGTAGGCGAACTTCCTGACCGGATATCGAAATATCAAAAGATTGTCATCTTCGATCCCCAGAACGATGCTCGAAGCTTTAACTTCCGTTAATAATATATCCTTGGGATATCCGGAGGGAGCCGATTCTTCTGCACAGGAAAATGTAGCATAAAAAACGTTTTTATCTTCTTCGATGAATTTGGCAATGGTGCCCCCGCAACCGAACTCGCCGTCATCGGTGTGAGGTCCGAGGACTAACCCAAGTTCCGCAGCAGAAAAAAACTTTCGAGTTTTTTTGAGGTGAGTGAG
>CAZYTI010000391.1:0-4974 GCA_964650065.1 uncultured bacterium | reverse complement strand
GATACCGTTCGCCAATTGTTGCTTTTCAGTCGAAAACATTCCATGGAATTTACGACAATCGACCTGAAGGATGTGATTCATGATTTGGGAAAGATGTTTGATCGGCTCATTGGAGAGGATATCAAACTGTCATCCGATTTCTTATCTGATCTGTGGTGTATTCGGGCCGATCGTGGAATGATCGAACAAGTGATGATGAATTTGGTTGTTAATGCCAGAGATGCTATGCCCAGTGGCGGATGCTTGAGAATTCGGGCGGATAATAGAGTATTGGGCGAGGAGGACTGCATACATGGTCCACAAACCCAGGTTGGCAAATATGTTTGTTTGTCTGTTTCAGATACAGGGCATGGTATCGATCAACAGATCGTTCAACGAATATTTGAATCCTTCTTTACAACCAAGGAATCGGGCAAGGGAACGGGGTTGGGACTCAGTGTGGTTTACGGCATTGTTAGACAGCACAAGGGGTGGGTGCATGTTTCGAGTCGGCCCGGGAGAGGATCAGTGTTTGAAATATTTTTACCTGCCGCTATTGAAAGTATAGAACCCGAAGCCGAGGTTATTGTAAACAAAGAATCTGACCACGGGATTGGAAAGAGAATTTTAATGGTGGAAGATGAAGAAAAAATCTTGGAATATATGTCTGAAGGATTGACAAGGTGTGGATACAAAGTCACCAGGGCTACGAGTGCGAAAGACGCGGTTGCTGCTTATGAAAGTGAAAAAGGAGACTTTTGTGCTGTTTGCAGTGATGTGGTTTTGCCCGATGGTGATGGCCTGGAATTGGTGAATAAACTTCTACTCCGGAATCCATATATTGGCATTGTCCTGAGTAGTGGATATACAGATCATAAATCACGTTGGCAAACAATTCAGGAGAAAGGATTCCGATTTCTACAGAAACCTTATACGTTGAATCGTCTGTTGCATGTTCTTCGGCAGGAAGTTGAATCGATTCCGAGGTGAGTTTTTATCAATGTTCAGGTAGGAATAAACGTTTGTTTGATAGTTTGGAATGCCACATTTGACTGTGTCGGACATGTGGTAAATTTTATCCAGGAGGCAGGATGTTGAATATTAAGAAAATGCTTGTACCCAAACGGTCGGTTCATATGATCCGATTCGGCATTATATTCGCTCTATTTTACTGGGTACTGGAGGCTGTTCGTGATGTCCTTGTTTTTGAAAAAGGACATATCATAGAACGTATCTTCTTTCCTGATATGATGTCGTTCTGGATGCGATTTCTAGTCGTGTGTATTATCATTTTGTTCAGTGCTTATGCCCACTCGTTGAAAGAGAAAATCGAGAAAGATAAGGAAGGGAAATATCGCTCCTATAATATGATGGGTATTATGAAGGCTGGGCTCATAATCAGCATGCTCTATTGGATATTGGAGTCGTTTAGAGATGTTTTCATATTTCACAAAGGAAATCTCATCGAAAGAGTCTTTATGCCCGATCCTATGTCATTATGGATGCGAATGCTGGCAGTTTTTATCATATTGTTATTTACAATTTACGCACAGGCACTTATTAATGAAAGAAGAAAGGCTGAGGAAGAGTTGCGCAAGCAACAGGAAAAATTAGAGAAAATGGTACAGGATCGAACAGCGGAGCTCACAGAATCCAACAGGTTTTTGAGACTTTTAAAGAAAGAGATTGCAGAGCGAAATCGTGTTGAGAAAGAATTACGCCGGGTAAATCGCGCTCTCAAAACATCCGGAGAAAGCAATATTGCCCTCCTGCGCGCAACGGAGGAATTGGCACTGCTTCGGGATGTATGCAACATTATTGTCGAAGAGGGGGGATACCGCTTTGCGTGGGTCGGTTATGCGAAGGATGATTTAGACCGGACAGTTCAGGTTGTTTCTAAGGCAGGATGGGATGATGGATATCTCGATACTGTCATTTTTACATGGAATGATACCGATGGAGATCTTAATCCTGTTGGTAGAGCTATCCGCAAAAAGCGACCCTGCATGGTAAAAAATAAAAATTCGAAATCCAATCAGCTGGTTTGGCGTGACGAAGCAGCAAAGCGGGGTTATGCTTCCTCGATATGTTTTCCACTTTCGAGAGACGAAATTTCATTTGGAGCTTTAAGTATCTATTCGACAGAAGTAAATGCTTTTGATGAAAAGGAAGTGAGTTTGCTGAAGGAACTCAGTAAAAATTTGGCATTCGGCATTATGGTTATGAGAACACGTATTGCCCATAGACGAGCAGAAAATGAGAAAGAGAGGATTCAAGCCCAACTTCTCCAGGCACGTAAAATGGAAGCCATTGGTATATTGGCCGGTGGAATTGCTCATGATTTCAATAATCTATTGACTGCGATTCTGGGATGCGCCGGGATGGCAATCATGGATTTGGATGAATCTCATCCTGTATATGCCGATTTGCGTGAAATTCAAATGTCTGCGGAGCGTGCTGCCGAGCTTACCAAACAATTGCTCCTTTTCAGCCGAAAACAGCCGATGCGATTTCTTCCCCTTAATATCAATTCATTGATTCGGGATATCATGAAAATGCTTCATCGCTTAATAGGAGAAGATATTCAGGTGAGAAGTGATTTGGATGATTCCCTCTGGACAGTTCGGGCCGATCAGGGTACGATTGAACAGGTTATTGTAAATCTGGCAGTCAATGCCAGGGATGCAATGCCCGATGGAGGTCAATTAACGATTAAAACAAATAATGTGGTTGTGAATGAAAAACAGTGTGAGAATATATCCGAGGCTCATCCTGGAAAATGGGTTCGTGTTTCATTTTCAGACACTGGTGTCGGCATTGACCGTAAGATTATCCGTCATATTTTTGAACCCTTTTTCAGTACGAAAGATGTGGGTGAGGGTACCGGCTTGGGACTCTCGGTTGTTTATGGGATTGTGAAGCAGCATGAAGGTTGGATGCACGTGACGAGTAAATCAGGACGAGGTTAAATTTTTATTGTTTATTTACCCACATGCCTGGTAAAAGTCAAGGAACAAAAAGAAGAGAAAATGGTGAGAGAAAAAATCCGGGTTGGAGAAAAACGCATTTTAATCGTTGAAGATGAGGAGAAAGTGCGGGAATTTACAACAACAGGACTGGATCGAAATGGATATACTGTCTTTTCCGCAGCCGATGCTGGTGAGGCGACTCAAATATTTAAGAGAGAGATGGGGAATTTTAATGTAGTCCTTTGCGATGTTGTACTCCCCGATAAGAATGGTCTGGAATTAATTGATGAATTTCTCACTCAAAGTCCACGCTTGGGGATCTTGATGAGCAGTGGTTACACAGGACCGAAGTCTCAAAGAACAATAATCCAGGAAAGGGGATTTCATTTTCTTGAGAAACCGTATACCCTAAACGATCTGTTGCGCATGATCCGAGACATTTCGAATTCGAGTCCGGCATGATAGTCTGACAAACAGTTACTTTGAAAAATATTTTGGTATACATCGTTTTAAAATTGTTCAGGGCGAAAATTATTATCATTACAGATATCTAACCAATTCATAGGCCATCGCCAAATGATCCCATCATGTGTCTGAACGACCATCCGTTTCGAATTACTACGTATGGGCCTGACGATAGTGACTTTTTGACCAAGATATCTCCCCTTTGGATCGTGCTTGATTACGAGCTGTGTACCTGAAGGAAGTTTTCTGAAGCGGGAGAAGGGATCGAGTTTGGGAAATTTCCCCAAAAAAAACTTATTAGAATTCTTTCGTCTTTGTTTTTGACGGACCTTTTTTCCTTCGATATGGAATCCGAGTTCTTTAACGTGCTGAAGAGCCCAGAGATTCGCCGAATGCTCACCCTCCCGTGGGTGGAGGTTCAGGTGAAAACGTCGGTAGTGATGTAATTCATGTGCGAAAAGTGTGGCCAGGTGGTCTTGAAATGAGGCATAGCGAAATACCCAACCGTAACGATCTTCTTCTGTCCTCGGAAATAGATTTTGATTTCCATCGAGACGTAATCGAATAAGTTTGAATCTCTGGGGGAGGTCGGATGGCAAAGCCCACTGAGATGTGATGGACCATTTACCCCGTTTTGTAATAAAATTATTAGGGATCAACCAATCTCGAACATAAGCAGTTCCTCTGTTTTCATAACGGCCAGGCAATAAGTAAAGTGAGACAACGAGATCCTGCGTATCGGTATTTTCTGCTACTTTTTGTAAGACATGAAAAATGTCTTTCTGAAGTATACCTGTACGGTGTAAATTTTTGGGAGTGGTGAACAAATAGGTTTTCATGATCACTTCAGGTATTATGCCATTTTTTTAAAATGAGGATTCCCACAAAAAATAGAATTGTACCTAAGATTAATCCAGATAGGGCATCAACTGCGTGGTGGTACTGACAGTAGACCGTAGCAGCGGCCATGCCGAAAACACAAGGGAAGAGAAAAATACCGAGTTTCCAGTTATATCGGAATGTTCCCCAGAGGATTGTGTAGGCCGCAGATACATGAGAACTGGGGAAACATCCACCTCGAATTGAACCCTGACCTTGAATGAATTGGTTCAACCTCAAGAAAAATCCCCCCTCGGGCTTCACTGTGTGAAGTTCCTTCAATATAATCCAAGGCCCTTCAGCAGGGAAAAGCAGAAAAAGCAGAAAGACGCTACAGTAGGTGAAAAAAATAAGAAAAAGGAAGTCCATTGTTTCTGATTTTCTTCCGCGCAAATAGAGGGAGAGTGCGGTAATTGGGATGAAGAGGTAGTAAGAAGCGTAGAAAAAATTCATTAATTCGGTTAACCAGGGCGTAAAGATCGTCTCAACCCAAACGGTTGGATGCACACCGAATATGAGTTTGTCCAGGTTAACCAAAAAGTCGTTGGCCCAGTAGGGGAAGATCATGGTTACGAGACTGTTGAGTTCACCCCAGGCAAGGGCCAGACCGAAACAAGGATATACGATACGTAAAAAACGAATGGTCTTGGACTCCTTGTCTTTGGTCCATCTCAAAAATTCC
>CAZYTI010000390.1:1759-4989 GCA_964650065.1 uncultured bacterium | reverse complement strand
GAGTTTGGCCGGTTTGATGAACTCATATTTAATCCATCGGTCCTGACCGTCCCATGTTTGCAGAACGGTATCCGCGTTTGCAAATACCATCCGTACTTCGACGGGTATAACAACCTCTCCTTTCCGGTTGACCTTTACTATGGAATGATAAAGATCGGTATTTTGTTTTGATCCCTTGCCGGTGATTGAACTCGTCCTACCCTTTCGGCCCAGCACACCTTTAGGACCTTTTATTTTTTCGGTCCGGACAGAGGCCACACGGTAATCCAGTTCGTTGGATCCATAGAGTACTTGTTGGAAAAACCAGTCATAATTCGTTTCCGCCATCTCGTTGACGATATCGATGAAGTCTTGAGATTTGGGGTGCTTGAATTTCCAGCGTTGGAAGAAGGTTTTCATGATCTGATCCATGGTTTCCCGACCCACGAGATTTTCCAGGGTCCATAGCATGAGTGCTGCTTTGTTATAGGAGCACATACCATATCCACCACCGATGTATGTCCATGCTTCTCGGAGTATCCGGTCTCGGCTTGGCGAAGGGATGTACGCACCGCGGTGGTATGCCAGTTCACCAATACGAATTCCCATGAAGTCGATGACAGACGTTTCTGTTCCATAATATTGATTCATGATCCTGGCTTCGGTATAACTGTTGATGCCCTCATCCAGCCATGCTTCTTCGAACTCGTTATTGCCAACGATGCCGTACCAGAATTCGTGACCGAATTCATGAATCGTCACCAATTCAGGGGCTCTGATTCCACGGGGGAAACGCCAGAACGTCCCGACTGTGAAGAGAGTGGGGTATTCCATACCACCCACAGTTATGCACCCTGTGGGTGGATCCACGATTGTCACATTGGGGTAGGGATACTCACCGATCCATTCAGAAAAGAAATCAAGGGCGTTTTTTAGGGATTCCAGATACCGGGAGACGGTGGCCGAGTGATCCTCATCGTAGAGCAGGTTGATCTCAATCCCTCTATGGGTGTCTCGATGGGTCATATATTCTGGCCATGCCGTCCAAGCAAAATCGTGAACATCTTCGGCTCGAAATGTATGGGTCTGCATATCTTCCGATTCAGAAGTATTCTGCAATTGGCCGGTCGCGCCGACAATATATTCCTTGGGCAGGGTTATGTTCACATCGTAAACACCATAATCAGCAAAGAATTCGGAACTGCCGTGATACTGGTGACAATTCCAAGCATTGTCAATGTATACACCAATCTTCGGAAACCACTGAGCGACGAAGAAGTAATCTTTATAGTAACCGTTCCGTTCAAATACCCGGGGGAGTTGTGTGGTAAAGTGGATTTGGATCTGGATTTGTTCTCCAGGTCCGATGGTTTCCGGTAGAAGGATGCGGATGACAGTTTGATCATTCTCATTGTCATCATCGGGGTGAATGAATTCGATCTGATGGGTGAGATCCGAACTATCGATGCGAAGCGTGTCGATATCGATCCAGCCCCAGGCCCGTTTTTTACCTATGATACCCGTTCTTCCATTATTTTCTTTAAAATATGAACTCTGGGTGTTCTTAAATGCATTCATGTAGAGATGGAATTGGAGTTCGTGGATATCCTCATTTGAAATATTTTGCCATGTTATGATTTCATGACCCCGTATCTGTTTCGCCGTCACATCGAGAAAGACGTCCATTTGGTAGTTGGCGTTTCTGGGACTCAGGGGCTCTTGAAATATCACCTGACTCTTGATCGAGTGGACAGTGCATAGCAGCATGATAATGAACAATCGAGATTTACTCATTTTTTATCCTCTAATAATGAAAACTATTGTCAAGAAGTAACCACAGAGTACACAGAGAGATTACTAATATTATTTAGGTTACACAATTAAATCTTGTCTTCGCTCTGTGTCCCTCAAATGATTAATATTTTGATATTTTTGCTTTCTGTTCTACAATCACTTCACTTCCGACCAGAAAATCAACTCCATGAAATGATATCTCTTGGAAAATCTTTATGAGGATATTCGTTTTGAATACGCAGAGTTTTCTCAGTGACCTCTGTGGTTCCATGTCTTTCTCTAAACGGATAGAACTGTTTCGGAGTATCGAGTTAAAAATTTTGGGGACATGAAAAAAATGAAGTGTTTCTATGCTTGGATAGGCACAGTCATTTATGGTGACTCACTTTCATCGAGTTTTTTTTTTCAATTCATTGATTTTCTCTCGATAAAGGGGCTCCTCTTCAGGATTGTCATTCAGTAAAGCTTCATAGATACGAATGGCTTTGGCATATTGTCCCTGAGCCGCATAAATCTCTCCAAGGGTCGGGCTGATGATTGTATTCTCCTCCTCCGGTGTAATTTCCTCTTCAAGCTCTTCTGAAGCCGCAAGAGGACTTACCTCCTCAGTACTCTCTTGAATATCTGCTTCAAAGGATGTTGGAGAACTTGTTGTTGAGGTGTCGGGCCCAGGTGACGCTTCGGGTGACAGGGGTGCTCCGTCTTCCTTTTCGTCGAGGGTAAGTTCTTCCTCAGAGGGCAATTCATCAATCAGAGATTCATCCTCCCCAATCTTTTCTTTCAAATCCTCCTCTAACCAGATCGATGGCGTTGCTTCTTCCGTGGATGTTTCATCATCTGTTTCGTCTATGTCGATTAATATGTCTTCTTCCTCAGTAATTAAATCGTTCTCTCCGGTCTCCAGCTTGAAGGTCTCTTCATCCTCTTGAGGGAGTTCTAGGTTCGTTTCTTCCTCTTTCACCGGGAATATTTTTTCTTCACTCTCTGTATCTGGGGATGTTTCCGATTCCGTAAAAGAGAAAATTTCCTTTTCGTGCTCATCGACGAGTTCATTGGTCAATTCAGATTCAGTCGATGATGGTTCCGGATGATCTTCATCTTGAGAAACTGCCTCCTCCCGAGAAGTTTCTAATTCCGTGTCAGAGAAAACCTCGTCTAACGTCTCCTCCCAATCATCATCTCTTACCGGCTCGATCAATGGCTCGTCCTCAGAGTGTGTCGGGGTTGGAGGTTCTTCAACCTTTTCAACAGTTTGAGGTGGTTCCAAGGGCTCTCCTTCGTAAGTCAGCTTTTGATACATAAGATGGGTGTCATTATCCCCCGGATCAATTTGGAGGATATCCTTGTAATGCATGATGGCTTTATTTTCCCATCCCGTTCTTGCCATGAGATCCCCGAGTTCCCTATGAGCGGCCAAATATTGCCGGTCGTTGGAGAGGACGTTCTTGATTTCCGCC
>CAZYTI010000390.1:0-1749 GCA_964650065.1 uncultured bacterium | reverse complement strand
TGACCAACCCCAGGCCGAGGCTGCGCTCCCCCGAGGCCTTGCGAGCGCCGTGGGAGAGGACCTTCTTGAATTCCGCCTCGGCTTTTTCGCGATCGTTTTTTGCCAGATAGGCTTTTGCAAGGATGAAATTACCGGTTACATATGAGGGATGGTGTTTTACTCCCTCTTCACACAGTTCGATGGCTTCATCGAGCCGACCTTGTTTTACATAGCAATCAGCGAGACGCGCGAAAAACAAGGATTTGGGATTGTCTTGGAGTCGGGCCTCCAACCATTGAATCATTTTTTCATCGCTCATGATGTCAACCTGGTTTATTGATAATTTAAAAGATACTTAAGAAGATAAAAAGAAAGTAATTAAATCGCAAGATTTTTTTATCGTCGATCTTTTAACCTAAGGGGCTTACCAGCCCGATACCGTTTTGTTGAGTATGTCTGCCGTCAGTTTTACAATAGCTTCGTCGATACCGTTCTCCCGCAGCGTTTCGGCATTGTCGTAGCTGCCCCATTGGGTGTATGTTTCCTCCCACATGACCTTACGTTTGTTGATGTCTTCGAATATGACTTTTATGGTGATGGTTACCCTGAAATCCGTTGCGTTTTCATTTTGATCGTACTGACCGGCACGATCCTCGACCCGGATGATGGTCCCACTCAGCATGGAATCACCTCCGCGGGATCCCGAAACTTTCAGGGTGTTATCCCGGGTGACGGCATCCATGAGTGCATCGGTGAGTTTTTGATCGATTCCAAATTCGGCTGTATTATCCGTAAAGAGAGGAATGGCCACGGTTTTGATATGGCTCGGCATGGTCGAACCTGAGAAAGAATAGATGCCACAGCCTAGAAGTGAAGATCCTGTGCAGATGGTGAAAAGCGTCCATCGTCTCAGTCTGTTATTCAAGTTCATATTCTTTTAACTTCCTATATAAAGTTCTTTCACCGATCCCCAGAGCTTTAGCTGCTTTTCGTCGATTACCGTTGTAACGGTCCAAAGCTTTTTCTATATGCATTTTTTCAATCTCTTTTAAGGTGATTTCGTCCTCTTGTACAGAGGCGGGTTGGGTCGCAACTTCGGTTCGATGTGGTGATCCCAGATCCTTCCCTCCGATTGGACGTGTCGGATGACCGAGAATAAATGCATGGATGTCTTCGACGGCCATACGAATGTCAAGAAGTACCCGATAAATGAGTTCTCGTTCTGCCTGATCAGAGGTCTTATGTACAATGACTGGCAGATTTCTCTCATCATCGCCCCCCTCACCCATATGAGTTTCCAGTATGGTTCGATCCACCCGCCGCCCCTTCTCTAATATGATGATGCGTTCCACAACATTGCGGAGCTCTCTGATGTTTCCGGGCCAGGAATGATTTTCCAGAAACACCAGACTGTCCTCAGTAAATCCTTCGAACCGGATATTGTTGGTTTTACATACATCTTCGGCAAAATGAATGGTGAGGAGGCGAATGTCTTCCTTTCTCTCCCTCAGAGAGGGAATCCGTATTTTGACTGCATTGAGTCGGTAGAAAAGGTCCTTCCGAAACGTGTTGTTTCTCACTGCGGATTCGAGATCCTTATTGGTCGCAGCCAGTACGCGTACATCCACCCGTTGAATTTTCATTCCACCGACCCGCATAAATTCCTTTTCTTCTAGTGCACGAAGGAGTTTGACTTGAGTACTCAGTGGCATCTCTCCTATCTCATCGAGGAACAGCGTTCCATTATCGGCCAGTTCAAAGTAACCCCTC
>CAZYTI010000389.1:0-5007 GCA_964650065.1 uncultured bacterium | reverse complement strand
TCTTTCCAGGGAAGGGTCGAGGGTATTCGATCGATGTCATCTGGAAATAATTCCGCCAGACGTTTCATGCCCACTTTTTCCGCAATCATTCCTGCTGTTAAATCGTCCAACCATCCTGAATTCAATTGCCACCCGTAGAGACGCAGAATGGCTATGGAATCTTCAATTTTCCAAGTCGAGGGTTTGTAATTCAGAAAACTGAATTCTATAGGGAGACTCTTGGTGTGATTTTGAATATATTCGTTAATTCCGTCCGTGTAGGCCTGGTAAACTGCCTTTGACTCGGGTGAAAGTTGAGAACCAATACGTTGAGCCACATGCTTGAGTCCGATGGAAAGCATCAGACTGTCGGTTTGCATGTAGCGACGACCAAAAATTTCTGACAACTGCCCATTGGCCGTTCTCCTCAACAGGTCCATTTGCCAGAACCGGTCTTGCGCAGTTACAAATCCCTGGGTGTAGAAAAGATCGTATTCATTTTCGGCCAGTATATGAGGTATGTGAAATCCATCGCGGTAGATACGGACGTCTTCTCGTAAATCGGAAAGGATGAGCTCTCCTCGGGTTACCGGAAGAGAACCGGTGACCAACCGGTATCCCCACACGCAGAGGGCGAGAAAGCCAAGAAGCAGGACAGTAAAGATAATAAGTCCGATTTTTATAACTTTAGGCATGTGTCTATTTTAACGATTAGGGCAAAGAATGTCAAGTATATATTGATTTTTAATAGTAAGTTTTTAACTTTATTACAGTACAACACATAAAGGCGTTCACTCCTGATAAAAAGCTTGATTTTTCCGATAGGTATTTATAATTTATTCTGTCTTTTAGGAGAATCCCCATGAAGAAAATGCTATCCATTTGTATCCTTTCCAGTCTTGTCCTGAGTCCAGTGGCATTACGTGCTCAGAAGGTCATCCGTATCATTGAGGATTATGTGTTGATCGATACGGATATAGGTATCGGTGGTTTGAGGGAAGAAATTCCCGTGTATCGTTCCATCGATGGATCCATTGTGACGGTTGGACAGGTGCGTATTGTCTCATTTCGTGATGGATTAACTGCTGCAAAAGTCGTGTCAACGGAGCCCGGTTTTGAAATCAGAGCAGAGGATTACGTTCGATTCAATTCCCTTGATGCACTCCCGGAAGAGGAGCCTCAAGTCGTGATTCGAACGGAGACCGTTTCTCAGGGCAAGAACGATCCCATATTTGGAATCCATTTGGGAATGTTTTTACCGGCATCGTATTTGGATAACACTTTTTCGAGTTCGTTCAGCCTGGGTTTGTCTGTGAAATTAATGGATGCCGACAGGCATCATTTTTATGTGGATGCCACATACCCTGTTTTAAAAACGAAAGTTGCCGGTGCGGAATGGGGTCCATCTTCTCTCTATGTCTTGAATATCGTTGACCATATCCAGATGGGAGAACGTATTCATTTTGATGTGGGTGGAGGACTCTACATACCCAGTGGTTCGGATCAGTCTAACGGACAATCGAATAGTGAGCCTGGTACTCGCGCAGGATTTTTTCTGGGACTCTCTATCGATTTTTTCAGTCTGTCTGGATGGCTTTTCTCTCCCCGGGTGAGGTATCACGCTTATAATTCGACCGGGGATTGGAATGAATTTGCCGTTGGTGGATTGAACGTTTATTTTTCCATATTTTAAGCTGGAGAGAATATTTTCATGAGAGCAATGGTCTTAAATAAAATATCCAATCTTAACGAGAATGAGCAACCTCTTGATCTGGTTGAATTACCTGATCCCATTCCAGCTTCAGGAGAAATATGCATAAAGATATCCACGTGCGGTGTTTGCCATACAGAATTGGATGAGATCGAGGGAAGGACAGCACCGCCCCAGTTGCCTGTGGTTCTTGGTCATCAGGTTGTTGGCAGAGTCGAGGTTAGGGGCCAAGGGGCACATCGGTTTCAGGAAGGAGACAGGGTCGGAGTAGGATGGATCTACTCAGCCTGTGGGAACTGTCATTTTTGTAGAGCAGGGAATGAGAACCTCTGCAAGGATTTTCTTGCCACGGGTCGGGATGCCAACGGTGGATATGCCCAGTATATGACGATACGCGAAGATTTTGTGAGTCCAATTCCCTCCATTTTTTCAGATTCGGAAGCTGCTCCGTTTCTTTGTGCCGGGGCCATCGGTTACCGATCACTCCGACTTACCGGGATGAAAAATGGACATAACCTGGGACTCACCGGATTTGGTGCCTCTGCCCACCTCGTGTTGAAAATGGTTAAACATCAGTATCCTGATTCCCAAATTTTTGTATTTGCTCGGAGTGAAAAAGAACGTCAATTCGCTATGGAATTGGGAGCCGTATGGGCCGGGGATACGACAGATGCATCACCGGAGAAAATACATGCCATCATTGACACAACGCCTGTTTGGAAACCCATCGTTGAAGCTCTTGAAAATCTGGAGCGTGGTGGACGTTTGGTCATCAACGCCATTCGAAAGGAAAATCATGACAGGAACTATCTATTAAATATAGAATACCCTTCCCATCTCTGGCTGGAGAAAGAGATAAAAAGCGTCGCTAATGTCGCTCGGGAGGATATTCGTGGTTTTCTCACAATGGCCGCCGAAATTCCTATAAAACCAGAAATCCAGGAATACGCCCTCGAGGAGGCAAACAGGGCCCTGATCGATCTCAAAGAGGGAAGGATACGCGGGGCAAAGGTCTTACGGATAAATTAATTTATTCAGATAAACACTTCATTGTCTAGTTATAAAAAGTATAAATAGCGAAATATTGAATATGTTGCTGGTCACTGGCGACTGGTTTCTGGTTAAAACATCATATCGGTATGAGTTTTTCCAGCAACCAGTAGCCAGTAGCCAGAAACAGCATAACATCAACAATATTTATCACATTTACATATTAATGCCAAATTAAGGTTGTTATCATGATAGATGGTTCACTATGGTCGAACTGAAAAAAGAAATTACGCTCTATGGGTTGACAATGGTGGCCATCGGTTCATGTATCGGTTCCGGTATTTTTCTTACCCCTTCCCAGATTGCCCAACATCTGCCATCACCACTACTCGTACTCGTTGTCTGGGGAGTAGGCGGACTCATTACCTTGACGGGTGCACTGACTTTTGCAGAATTAGGGGCCATGTTTCCCCAGGCCGGCGGTGTGTATGTTTATTTGAAAGAAGCATACGGTGATCTCTTTGGATTTCTGTACGGGTGGGCCTATCTGGTCGTCATTACATCGGGCGCCATTGCTGCTCTCTGTATTGCTTGTGCCAGTTATCTGGCCTTTCTTTTTCCTCTTGGAACGACAGGGTTAAAGATCGTCGCCATCTTTCTGATTGTTATTGTCACGGTTGTCAACGTTCTCCGTGTTAAAGCAGGCGAAGTTTTTTCGAACATTTTCACCGGTCTCAAACTGATAGGAATAGCTGGTATTATTTTGGTGGGTTTGTTCCTGGGGAAAGCTGGTATGAATCCTTTTTCTACGGGAACGGAAGTCCCATCCGGAAACATGGTAACGATGTTTGGGCTGGCTCTCATCGGTGTGCTTTGGTCTTACGGTGGATGGCAGCATGCTTCTTTTGTCGCCGGCGAAACCAAGGATGCTCGGCGCACTGTTCCCAGAGCGATGATTATCGGAGCATTCGTTGTTGCCACGGTGTATCTGTTGACCAATCTGGCGTATATCTTTTTGTTACCAATGAATGCCATTATCGCATCCGAGAGTCTGGCAGCCGATGCTATCACGACAGTCCTTCCGTTTGGTGGCATTCTCATTGCCATTATTATTGCCATATCGACTTTCGGTACGGCCGGTATCTATACCCTTTCTGCTCCCCGGATATACTATGCCATGGCAAAGGACGGCCTCTTTTTTAAAAAACTGGCAGAGGTGCATCCCCGGTTTCGTACACCTGTGAATGCGATTCTTCTCCAGTCAACATGGGCCATTGTTTTGCTCTTATTCTGGGGCACATTCGAAGATGTGATTACCTATGTTGTCTTTACGGACTGGATATTTTTTGGATTAACAGCGGCAGGGATATTCGTTCTCCGTAATAAAAGAAGCGAAATTGTTCGACCTTATAAAACACATGGTTATCCATTAACGCCAATAATTTTTATATCCATCACTGCTTTTTTTATAGTCAACACTTTGATCGAGAAGCCATTACACGCCTGGGCGGGTCTCGTGTTTATGGTCATCGGAACGTTATTATTCTTCTATTTTAAACGACGCCGTAAATAGAAAAAGGATCCGTGGTCATATGGTGAAATGACTTGGAAATGGATGACGAAGTTATTTCGTTAGAGAGGAAATTGCCATGAAAAATTATTTGTCAGTCATCATTTTGGGGGTGATCATGAGTGGTTCGACTCTGTTTTCTCAGTCCGGAGGCGTTTATCCGAATATGGGCCAGCTCTATCTTCTGTCCAATGCCAAGACCCGTTCAATCAGCCCTGAGAATTTTTCGGGTGAAGAGGGGAAGGGGGGTATGGCCACACTGGAAGAGGGCAGTGCAGCCAGGGCAGCCCGAGAACTGGGCCAGGGGTGGAAGGTGAATCCATATGTTCGGATCGGGCCCGGTGAGATATTCACGTTGGGAGAAATCAAGGACTCAGGCGTCATACAACATATTTGGATGACACCGACGGGCAATTATCGACTCGGTATTCTCCGGTTTTACTGGGATGATGAGGAGGAACCTTCGGTGGAAGTGCCTGTGGGTGATTTCTTTGCCTCGGGATGGGGGAATGGTAATGAACCGCTTATTAATTCCCTGGCTGTGTGTGTCAATCCCAAGAGTGGGTTTAACAGCTACTGGCAGATGCCCTTTCGGAAGAAGTGCAAAATCACTATGGAAAATAAGGATTATCGTGAACTCATCCTTTATTATCAGATCGATTACAGCCTGACTGAGATACCCAGGCATGCGGCCTATTTTCATGCCCAGTTTCGCCGGGTCAATCCTTTGCCGTTTAAAGAAGTGTACACAATTGTG
>CAZYTI010000388.1:0-5011 GCA_964650065.1 uncultured bacterium | reverse complement strand
GTAGAAAAAATAGCAGAGGTAGTGAAAAATCTTCCTGCTGTTGTGGTTGCTCGAAATTACTCCTATATGTGTTCGGACCCCGGTCAGGAACTCATCAAGAATGATATTCGTGAATTGGGATTGGATCGTATTGTCGTTGCAGCATGTTCCCCCAGAATGCACGAAGTTACTTTTCGTAAAACTTGCCAATCTGCTGGCGTAAACCCGTATTGTTTCGAAATGACCAACATTCGAGAACAGTGTTCCTGGGTTCATGAAGATAAGTCAAGCGCTACGGCCAAAGCATTGGACTTGGTAAGAAGTTCCATCTCACGGGTTAGCTTACTCCAACCGCTTATGGTTCAAGATGTTCCAGTGACACCCTCGGCTTTGGTTGTCGGCGCGGGCATTGCAGGCATTCAGGCGGCTTTAGACATTGCCGATGCCGGTTTTCAGGTGTATCTGGTTGAAAAGGAACCTTCCATCGGTGGGCACATGGCCCAGTTGGACAAGACCTTTCCCACACTGGATTGTTCGGCCTGTATTTTAACGCCCAAAATGGTCGATGTAGCCAATCATCCCAATATTGAACTCTTGACTTATTCAGACGTCCAAAAAATCGATGGATTCATAGGTAATTTTACGGTCACAATCAATAAAAGAGCCCGGTTTGTCGATATGGATGCGTGTACGGGATGTGGCCTTTGTGCCGATCATTGTCGCTTAAAAGACAGAATTGATTCGGAATTTGATATGAACATGGGAAAGAGATCGGCCGCCTATATTCCATTTCCTCAGGCCGTACCCATGAAATATACCATTGATCCCGAGCATTGTCTCTTTCTTACGCGGGGTAAATGCGGCAAACATCCACCTTGCCAAGATGTATGTGGTGTCGATGCCATTGATTTCAAACAGAAAGATTCAACCATTGAACTCGCGGTGGGAACCATTGTCATTGCCACAGGTTTCGATCCTTTTGATGCGAAAAAGAAACCTGAATTAGCCTATGCCAATTATCCCAATGTGATTACGGGTTTGGAATTGGAACGTCTCGTATCGGCCTCAGGTCCGACCATGGGAGAGGTCCTGGTCGATGGGAAAAAACCGAAGCAGGTCGTATTTATTCAATGTGTCGGATCACGGGACAAAAATCTTGGCAATGAGTGGTGTTCCCGCGTATGTTGTATGTACGCCACAAAACAGGCCCATCTCATCAAGGCTCAAATTCCCGATGCCCATGTGACTGTGCTCTATATGGACCTTCGGGCTTTTGGGAAGGGGTATGAGGAGTTTTACGATCGGGTGAGATCTGAAGGCGTCGTGTTTCGTCGCGCCATCGGTTCGGAAATTTATCGAAAAAGTGACGGAGACAGTCTTATCGTGAGAACGGAAGATACATTTCTTGGGAAAACAATTGAACTGGAAGCCGATCTCGTCGTCCTCTCTTCAGGTTTGGTGCCTGCCGAAGGTTCGGACTACATTGCAAAGCTCCTCAAGCTTTCTCGGTCTTCGGATGGATTCCTCATGGAAGGTCATCCCAAGCTCAGACCGGTGGATACCAATACGGATGGCGTGTTTTTAGCGGGTTGTTGCCAGGGTCCGAAGGATATTCCGGATACCGTGGCACAGGCAAAAGCAGCCGCAGCTTCAGCAATCATTCCCATGGTCAGGGGAAAAGTGGATGTGGAACCTATCGTAGCCAACCTGGATGAAGACCTCTGTGCAGGTTGCAGATTGTGTGAATCGGTATGTGATTATCAAGCGATATCTTTTGATGAAATAAAAAGAATCGTTTTTATCAACACGACACTTTGCAAAGGGTGTGGTTCTTGTAGTGCAACATGTCCGGCCGGAGCAATCTCACTTCACCATTTTACAAACGAACAGATTTTCGCACAACTTTCAGCACTCGTCGAGTAAGGATACAATACTCTGACCTGGATGAAAACAGACATAGAAAATGTTGGATAATCTAATGAATGTGAATTCCGAAACAACAGATCAGAGCCCGGGAAAAGAACCTAACGATACGGATTGGTCTCCAAAAATTCTTGGCTTTGCTTGCAACTGGTGTACGTACGCCGGTGCAGATTTCGCAGGGACGTCAAGATTACAGTATCCCGCAAACATCCGACTCATTCGATTAATGTGTACAGGACAAATCGATCCTACTTTTATACTCGAAGCTTTTAATAGGGGAATGGACGGTGTGCTTATTGGGGGATGTCATCCGGGTGATTGCCATTATCAATCGGGGAATTATAAGGCACATAGGCGTATCATTCTAACAAAGCGACTTTTGCATCAGCTTGCTATCGAACCCGAACGTCTCCGTGTCGAATGGATATCGGCATCGGAAGGTGCCAAATTTGCCCGAGTCGTTAGGGAGTTTACCCAACAAATCAAATCTATCGGCCCCAATAAAATGAAAAGGGACAAAGATGTTTGATAAAATAACCGGACAAGGTTTGGTTCATGTTTATACAGGACCCGGAAAAGGAAAAACAACGGCGTCTCTGGGGCTGGCTTTGCGCGCTTGCGGACATGGGTGGCGTGTGAAAATGATCTGCTTCATGAAAGGGGATCCCAATTATGGAGAAGTGCTGATCTCGAAGAGAATTCCCAATTTTGAACTCATTCAATCGGGGCTGCCGACCTTTGTGGAAAAGGGGGAATCCTCGGAAAAAGATTTGCAATTGGCAAGGGAAGGATTTATTCTGGCGGATAGCATAATGAAAGAAGAAAAAATCGATTTGCTGATTTTGGATGAAATCAATGTGGCAGTCGATTACGGGCTCCTTGGCCTGGACGAGGTACTGCGACTTATCCATAACAAACCGAAATCGATGGAACTGATCCTCACTGGGCGATACGCCCACCCGGAAATTGTTAAATCTGCCGATTTGGTGAGTGAAATCCTTGAGATCAGACATCCCTATCAGAAAGGTCTGCAAAATCGGGAGGGAATCGATTTCTAAAGCAATGCTAAAAAAATTCATTTCCGGGGACAGGGCCGCATGTGCCAAGGCCATCACAATGATCGAAAATGAATTACCCGAAGCCGCCGACATTGTGAGCGGCGTTTATGACAGGGTGGGGCATGCGCATCGTATTGGTATCACTGGCCCACCGGGAGCAGGAAAAAGTACAATTGTTGAGAAATTGGCGATAGAATTCAGAAAAATGGACAGATCCGTAGCCATTATTGCCGTAGACCCCACATCGCCCTTTAGCGGTGGTGCCATCCTGGGAGATAGAATACGCATGTCCAGTCTGTTCACCGATCCCGGCGTTTTTATCCGAAGCATGGCCACCCGGGGGAGTCTGGGTGGTCTTGCGTTAAAGACCAAGGAGGTGTGTGATCTGTTAGATGCCTTCGGAAAAGAGGTGATTATCATAGAGACCGTTGGCGTCGGCCAAGCTGAATTGGATGTGGCGCAAGCGGCACATACGACACTCATCGTTCTGGTTCCGGAATCGGGTGACGGTATTCAAGCCATGAAAGCCGGTCTCTTAGAAATAGGCAATATTTATGTCGTCAATAAATCTGATAGAGAGGGAGCCGATCGCCTCATGGGTGAAATTGAAATGATGCTGGAAATGAGGCCTGATAAGACGTCTTGGTCACCGCCGGTGATAAAGACCATTGCCACTGATGGAAAAGGTATTGATTCCCTCATTCAAGACATCGAAGATCATAAAAAATTTCTTCTGGAAGAAAACGTATTTCACGAGTTCATGATAAAGAATATTCGCTCCGAAATCAAGCAGCTCGTTGAACGGAAATTGACTAAATCATTATGGGAGGGGGAGGAAACCAAAAACTTGTTGGAGAGTTTAATCGTCCGGGTCATGGACGGTCAACTGAGTCCCGGCAAGGCTGCTCAACAAGTTTTGGAAAAATGGAATTGAGGATATTTATCATCGTGCCGTACTCAAAAATCGATTGACATGCGATAATTTTCTTGAAGGAGAGATGCCTTCCCAATAGACAATGATATATTTTTTTTTAAGTGGAAATCCTCTTTTTAGTTCAATCCATATTTACAAAAAAAATTTAAACCCTAAGGGAATAATATGTCGGAAAATATAGAATCAAAAAAGGAGCAGTGGGAAAAGAAAACAGCGGAGCGCAAAGAAAGAGAGGCTTCCTTCGATACGGTATCCGGCGAAACTGTGAAAATGTTGTACACGCCGGATGATATTCAGGATATGGATTATATCAAGGATTTGGGATTTCCCGGTGAACATCCGTTCACACGAGGCGTGTATGACAATATGTACCGGGGTCGACTCTGGACCATGCGCATGTTCTCCGGCTTCGGGAGTGCCGATGATACCAATAAACGGTATAAGTACCTTCTGGAACATGGTCAAACAGGGCTCTCGGTTGCCTTTGATTTTCCCACGCTTTATGGAAGGGATTCTGATGATCCCATGTCGTGTGGTGAAGTCGGCAAGTGTGGCGTCGCCATCTCCTCTCTGGCCGACATGGAGCGACTCTTCGATGGCATTCCATTGGATAAAGTATCTACATCGATGACCATCAATGGCCCTGCTGCAATACTCTGGGCTTTTTATATCGCCACCGCGGAAAAGCAAGGTGTTTCATCAGAAGTGCTTCGTGGGACCATACAGAACGACATTCTCAAGGAATATATTGCTCAAAAGTCGTGGCTCGTACCTCCCGGACCCTCCATGCGCATTACCGTGGACACCATGGCTTTCGGAACTCAGAAAGTACCCAATTGGAATACCATCTCCATTTCCGGTTACCACATCCGTGAGGCGGGTTCGACAGCGGTTCAGGAATTAGCTTTTACATTGGCTGATGGATTTGCATTTGTAGAAGCGGGGATTAAAGCGGGAATGGATGTGGACAGCTTTGCTCCCAGACTCTCATTCTTCTTTAACTCCCACCTGGATTTTTTCGAAGAGATTGCCAAATATAGGGCAGCGAGACGAATCTGGGCGCGGGAGATGAAAAATAAATACAAAGCCAAAGATACCCGTTCCTGGTTATTGCGTT
>CAZYTI010000387.1:0-5023 GCA_964650065.1 uncultured bacterium | reverse complement strand
CTACTTTCGATGTGGTTTCACAATCAGGAGACTATGTAGGAGGCGTTATTGCTCTGGGTTTAATGGGTGCATCATCTGAACTTCACCGTCTGGCTGCCAAGCTGCCTCGTGTTGACCTCCATTTTCCTGACAACGTCGTCGGGCGGACGACTGAAGAGAGTATGCAATCAGGGATCATGTATGGGACTGTTTCTTTGGTGGATGGCATGGTCGACCGGATTATTGGAGAGATGGGTTGGAATGAAGTGAGAATCATCGCTACGGGGGGCATGGCCCCCATGGTGATAGAAAAATCGAAACGCATAGAGATCGTTGAGCCCTTTCTCACTTTGGAGGGTATGAAATTGATTTATCAACGGTATTGTTATACCTGACCATAGGAGGATAAAGAATGGCCATCTTGAAAGATGTCAATGAAAAAGTGTATAAGATTATAGGATCGTGTATGGAGGTTCATCGCAATCTGGGACCGGGGCATCCTGTTGAGTTTTACAAGAGAGCGCTGGAAGTGGAGCTCGCTCTTAAGAAATTGCCGTTTAAATCCCAAAAGACACTTCAGGTTGTGTACAAGGATGTGCTGGTGGGTTCCCTGGAGATCGATTTTTTAGTACATAAGGATGTTGAGTTGATGATTCGATCACAGGATGGATTACAGGATGTTGAAATCCAACAGGTCCTACGGTACTTATCCCTGACAGGCAGTGTCATCGGTGTTCTGGTAAACTTTGGTTTGGCCAAGATCCAGTATAAACGGATCATGCCGAGCCACCAGCAAAAGGAAGTTCGAAAGGATACCTATCGATCGGTAGCTTATCGAGAAATGGGGAAGACACGAGAAGGCAATCCCGTTATCTAAATAAAAATCAAATCATTATCGCCTCGTCAAATTTTTAATAAATAAAACATCGGAGATCATGATTCATGAAGCATAGGACCTTAGTTTCTCTTCTTATGTGTGTAACAGCTTCTATGGCGGCCTCCCAATCGATCCGTTTTCCCAAATATCAGGGTTGGGTAAATGACTATGCCAGGGTGATAGAACCCTATTATAAAGAAAGAATGGAATCGCTGGCCTCGGAAGTAAAACGAAAAACGGGCGTCGAACTGGCCATTGTGACCGTGGAACATATGGATGGGCTCGATGTCGAAGACTATGCCACTCGACTGGCCGAGGCATGGGGCATTGGAGAACAGGAAAAAGATAATGGGGCTTTAATACTCCTGGCCATGCAGGGAAAAAAGGTGCGAATCGAGGTTGGGTACGGATTGGAGGGGATACTCCCTGATGGTCTATGTGGTGAGATACTCGATGATTATGTGCTGCCCGATTTTCAAAATAATGATTATGGCAGGGGACTCTACAGGGGTGCGTTAGGTGTAACTCAAATTGTAGCCAGGGATGCCGGTGTACAAATCACCGGGGGTCAAAGGGTGGCTCGTAGAACACAGCGGTCACAAGAAAAGAGCGGTGGAGGCATCTTTTTTATTATCATTTTTGTCATACTCATGTTGGTGACGCGAGGCCGTATTTTGCCCTGGCTCCTCTTTGCCATGATGATGGGGGGAGGTGGACGAGGCGGTGGGTTTGGTGGAGGCGGTGGATTTGGGGGCGGATTCGGAGGATTCGGTGGGGGAATGACCGGTGGAGGCGGGGCTTCCAGGGGCTTTTAATAATGGATATCTAATGACGATGAAATTGGAGGTTAAATATGGGTTCAGCGCCATCTAAACCTGAAGAAGTTTTTGATCAATTCTGCGATGAAGTTGAGAAACTCTTTGGCAGTGAAGTCATTTCCATCATCCTGTTTGGGAGTGCGGCCACGGATGAATACATACCCAATCGATCGGATATTAATTTTCTTATCGTGTTGTCAGATAAGGGAATCGCAAGAATTAAGGCAGTCCAAAAATTTGTCCATCGTTGGCAAAAGCGGAGAATCAGTGTTCCATTATTATTGACACAAAAATATATCGAGGCCTCTTTGGACAGTTTTCCAATCGAATTCTTAAATATGAAAATGGACTATCAGGTTATTAAAGGTGTGGACGTTTTAAAGGATCTGCAAATTCGGAAAACTGATCTTCGACTCCAATGTGAACGGGAATTGAAAGGCAATCTACTTAAGTTACGTCAAACCTTCATAGAGACTGGTGGTAAGGCCAAGGGTTTGCAGCAGCTTATTGTGCAATCCATCGTCTCATTTTTTTCAATTTTTAAGGCGCTACTTTTTCTCAAGGAAAAGGAGGTGCCCAAGTTGAAGCAGGCCGTAATGTTGTCTGCCTGTCGTGAATTTGTGTTGGATGAAGGACTTTTTTCTGTGTTACTCTCTGTAAAACGATATGAGGCAAAACTTACCAGAGAACAATTGGAACTCAATGTGCAGAGGTACATCAATGAAATTGAAAAACTAAGTCAAATCGTGGATCGAATGAAAGTGGGTCAATAGGAGGATATCATGAGTAAGGGTGGTAAAATAGGACTTATTGTTCTTGCAGTTCTTGTCATTCTCATCCTGGTGGTTGTTGCGAGTGTAAAGAATATGTACAACGGTTTTGTTCTTTTGGATGAAAATGTCAACCAAGGATGGTCCGAAGTTCAGAACCAATATCAGCGACGTTACGATCTCATACCCAACCTTGTAGAAACAGTCAAGGGGTATGCGGCACATGAAAGCCAGACGCTTCAGGCCGTTACTGAAGCCCGGTCCAGAGTCGGCGGTGTCATGAATCTAAATGCCGAGGATCTAACTCCGGAAAACATGGCGCGATTCCAACAGGCTCAGGCCGGTCTCAGCGGTGCCCTCCAACGGTTAATGGTGGTCATTGAACGGTATCCCGATTTAAAGGCAAATCAAAATTTTGTCCGTCTTCAGGACGAATTGGCGGGTACTGAGAATCGAATTGCTGTGGCGAGAAGACGGTTTAACGAGACCGTACAACAGTACAATGGAACGATCCGGCGATTTCCCCAGACTCTCTTTGCCGGCATGTTTGGCTTTGAAAAGAAGGGATATTTCGAAGCCGATCAACAGGCCCAGGAAGCACCCAGGGTCCAATTTTAAATCGGGAATAAGGTAAGGGTGGATTCTCCAATCAGCCACTCCATCCTTTGGTACCCATTACCCCGTGAGGAAGGGTGTAAAAGAAAACGGATGCTGATGATGAAACCCATTCGAGCTTAACAGGAGAGGAGGATGTGAGATGGCAGCTTCAGTATTAATTGTAATCTCCATTGTTGTCTTGTTTCTTGGCTACCTGTTTTATGGACGGTATATTGCCAGAAAATTTGATCTCGATCCAAAGCGAGAAACCCCGGCCCATTCAAAACGAGATGATGTGGATTATATGCCGGCGAAGACACCTATCCTTCTGGGACACCACTTTTCATCCATTGCCGGAGCGGGGCCCATCCTGGGTCCTATATTTGCCGCCGTATTTGGCTGGATTCCTGTTTTTATATGGATTCTCATAGGGAGTATTTTCGTTGGAGGTGTCCATGATTTCTCTGCACTCATCGCCTCGGTCCGACATGGCGGTAAATCCATCGGAGAAGTCATCGAAGATCATATCGGCCGTGCCGGCAAGAGACTCTTTCTGATTTTTGCCTGGTTTACCCTGGTCCTGGTTATCGCCGTTTTTTGTCGGGCTGTGGCGAGTACATTTGTCAAGTCTCCGGCTTCGGCTTCCGCTTCCATGCTCTTTATTGGGCTTGCGGTCATTTTTGGTCTCAGCATCTACCGATTAAAAGTTCATCTCGGACTGGCAACACTTGCGGGTGTCGTTCTGCTCCTGGGATGTGTCGCCCTGGGGATCCAAAATCCAGTGACCCTGCCTTATAATACCTGGATGTATCTCCTGTTCATCTATATTTTCATTGCTGCAGTCACACCGGTATGGATTCTTCTGCAGCCCAGGGATTTTTTAAACTCCTTTCTCCTATACCTTATCCTCATCGGCGGTGTTATCGGTATCTTTGTATCGAATCCCCGAATTACTTTTCCTCCTATAACACAATTTCAGACGGAGTTGGGGTTTCTCTTTCCCATCCTCTTCGTCACGGTTGCCTGTGGAGCCATATCGGGTTTTCACTCGCTGGTATCCTCCGGCACCACATCGAAACAACTCAATTCGGAATCCGATGCCCGTGTTGTGGGATATGGCAGCATGCTCATTGAAGGATTATTAGCCGTTGTCGCCCTGATCACCGCCGTCACTCTGTTGAGGGGAGATTACGCTCGACTCGTCACCACTGAAGGAGGCGGACCCATTGGCATATTTTCAGCGGGTGTGGGTGGATTTATATCGAGTCTGGGTATTCCTCTCAATGTAGGCGTTACTTTCGCTGCTCTTGCCATCTCGGCCTTTGCCCTGACGACTCTGGACACAGCAACCCGGCTGGCCCGATTCATCTTTCAGGAGTTCTTTGAGAAAGACAGCAAGGTCACGATTCTCAGCCAAAATCGATATGTGGGTACCCTCATCACGGTGATTTTCGCCGGCCTGTTGGCTTTATCGGGGACGAGCAATACCCTGTGGCCCATGTTTGGTTCAGCGAATCAACTCCTGGCGGCCATTGCTTTGCTGGCAGTAACCGTCTGGCTGGCAGAATTGCAGAAGAAGAATCATTTTGTCAAGATTCCCATGTACTTTATGTTCTGTGTTACCCTTACGGCTCTGGGAACGCTTATTTACAAACATTGGATCGCAAAGAACATTCCGCTTTTCCTGATTTCGATTTTACTTTTTATTGTCACGGTATTCTTAATTCTTCAAGCCAAAAAGAGTTTGTCGAGAATCAGCGCCCGGGCAAAATCAGAATAAGGCCATGACCATGGAATGAATGAAGGACAGCTTATGGAAACGAAAATGGATTCGAGTGTAGATCAGAGATTTTCATCCCGCACGGGATTTTTACTCAGTGCGCTGGGGGTTGCCGTGGGAACGGGGAATATCTGGCGGTTTCCCCGGATTGCCGCACGAATGGGAGGAGATGAGGGTGCCGGGGCCTTACTCATCGCATGGG
>CAZYTI010000386.1:0-5025 GCA_964650065.1 uncultured bacterium | reverse complement strand
ATGGCAGCTGCTAAGAATGCATACTTGATAACACCCGGATCGGTTGATGTTGTCTCCCCTGCCTCTTCCTGCACCCGAGATACAGACTCATTCCCGTGGGGCTGTGCTACAGCCTTGAAAACACTGAAACACATGACGGCAAATATCAAAAACCCCAGAAATACGCCAAAACCTATGAGTTTTCTCCTGAAATTTTTCTGAGAACCGGTCATGGATTGGGTTCCTCCTTTCCGTGATAAATTTATTATTTCGTATCGCTCTAAATGCACAAATGAATTAAACTTCAAAATCCACTACCCTTCTCTCCATTCGTACACTTCGAATAAAATCTCTTGCCTTGATGTGCTCAGGATGCTTCTGATAAATATCCAGTCCCTGTCTGCTTTCAAATTCGGAATAAAGAACGATGTCAAAAGCATCACCGGATTCGTTGTAGTTCATACCCACTTCAAAAAATTGGATTTCCTCGATCTTGTATTTCAACGCTTCCAGGCGTTTTTTCATTTCTATAAGATTCTCTTCCTTCTTCTTCCCTCCGGCCACCTCTTTCAAATTCCACATGACAATATGCTTTACCATACCCTACGCCTTCATATTAATTGGGTGTCAAAATCAACGTTTAAAAATCCATTTTCCATTCATCATTCTAAAATCTAAATGTTTACTTCTAAATTATCTCAGTTCTGTTTTCAAAGGTCTGTATCCCGTGGCGCCTGGTTGAAAAAACCGGCTAAAGAATTCATAGAATTCCAATCGCACCGCCTGAATACTGACCACCAATCCTTCCAGACCGATGATGAGAATATTCCCAAAGAAAAAAACCATTCCTGAAATCAAACCACCGGCTACACCTTTCACCGCGTCCGAAAGGGCAAAAATCGCCATGAAGAGTCCGGCATGAGCCAGTCCGAATGCTGCAACTCGAATAAAAGAAACCGTATTCGCTAAAAATCCGAGAAGAATTTCCAGGATTTCGACGATGCCTCCCATGATACCGGTGACCATCCCTTCAGGAAAGAGCTTTCGTTTTCCTTGAATGAGATGCACAATCGGTTCCCGTAAAAATAGCAGCGCAACCGATCCCAGCATGAGCACGGGAACGAGTATGGGTAATCCTCCCCTGACCCCTTGCATGGTTAAATCCCGGGTA
This sequence comes from uncultured bacterium, assembly GCA_964650065.1. Lineage (GTDB taxonomy): Bacteria > Zhuqueibacterota > QNDG01 > QNDG01 > DSAB01 > CAZYTI01. The sequence continues at coordinate 3,875 of CAZYTI010000386.1, read as the reverse complement.
ACAACAACGATGCCACACCAATAGAGCACCGCAGCCAATAATCCTGCTTTATCAAAAATGAGTCCCAAAAAATCCCGTTTCCTGATTCCATTGATTAAATTGACCAGCATGGCTAACGAAATCATTCCGATACCAAAGAAGATGGCTGTTTTAAATAACTTGGATATCGATTCCATAGGCTTCAGCCACAAAGTGGGTAACAAATGTTCAATACCGAAAATGCTGCCGAATAGAAACCCAAAAATCATACTGGCAATTCCGGCGTAAAAGAAGAGAAGCCCACCGCTTTGAACACTCGGTTTTTTCCCTTTCAGTGTCAGAATGAGTCCTGTGAGACACAATACCAGACCATGTCCCACATCCCCGAACATCACACCAAACATGAGAAGAAAACTAATGCCCAGGATAGGCGTTGGATCAATGGACGTGTATGCGGGTATCCCATAAGTCTTCGTTAGAATTTCAAAGGGCTTTAAAAATCTGGGATTTCTCAATTCAACAGGTACTTGAACATGACCCTCTCGAACAGAGGGTATTTTTTCCGCTGGAATATCTTGAATGATACAGCGGTTTTGGGTTGACCTTCGGATTTCCTGGATAAACTCTTCGCGCTGATTGTGGGGGAGCCAACCCGATAAAAGAAATGTCCGCTCGGTCTTTCGAAAATATTTTCGAATATGAATTTTAAGAATATCCCGCCGTATACGGAGAAGAATAGAATATAGAAAAACACCATGATCATTGGCCAATTTGTCCAAGCGTTCACGAATACCAAATTTTTTCGATCGATAATCATCTATTTCTTTATCCAATTTCTTAACCAATTCCAGAGAAGGAGGTTCTTTGAGATCGTCCAGAGGGGCTGGCTGGAGATTAACTTCCTGTAATATCCTTTTGAGCTTATCCTGGTCTCGTTTCAGGGCAATGACAACAATTCTTACCCGTTCCCGTTCTTGCTCTAAAATCGTGAGTACGTGCAGCATGGATTTTAAATTCTGTCTCAGGACACCGACATTTTTCTCAGCCAAATGACCGATCTCAATGGCCAGGTAAGTCGCTTCATCGGCCATTTTTAAGGTAAATCCTTGAGTCGAGGCCGTATCAATTCTATCGCGGACTGCCTCCAGATGTGATAATTCTTTGCCAATTTCCTCGTTGGCAGAGAGATCACTTCTAAAGGATCGCTCGATATCATTCACTTTTACATCTATTTCTTCCCACTGTTCATCGGAAGGGGTGATATTTTCCAATTGAACCTTCGCCCCCAAATCCTTGTGCATGCCTTCGATCCGGTCACGCCTCGTTTTCAGCTCACTCGTCTCCTCTCCAGAACCACCTCTATGGAGATGTTTCGCCCAATCCTCCATATCGGCGGCATCGACGACTTGTAAAGATCCCTGACGAACAACGGCATCGGCCACTTCATTGACGTCCTTTTCGAAGAAAACCACATTGATTTGTACCATTTTCTCAGGAATAAACATCCTTCACCTCAAAACACGAGTCGTGGTTCTATTTGATCAGGAGTGAATTCATATTGCTTGGCCTGTATGAGCAGGCGAATATTCCTTGTTTCTATTCGAAGCAGGATCAAATATCCCAGAATGGACCCAATTGAAAAAGGGAATCGCCCAAAGGCTTTCCTGGCCTCGAACAGGAGAATGGTATACAGCAGGTACTCCATATCCTCCAATTGGATTCCATTCTCAGGGACCATATCCGAAGGGATACCCATGGCCTCGGTGGTTTTAACAATATCATTCGAACCTTCTTTTCCTGACGCAATGCGATCAATATCCTCTTGGCGTAAATGGAAGCCGTGGGGTAAAGTAAATCGTCTTATTTCTGTGGGTGAGAGATCGTAATATTTCCTGAATCTTGACACCCAATCGATATTCTTTAAATCTATTTCAAGACCCAGGAGTCTTTGTGCAATCGACCGGTCGGCTTTGGGTAGAGATTCTGTCCCCATCCATAAACGAGAGAACAGTTCGCAATCGACAGCCAGTTCAAGAGGAAAGAGAGTCTTCCCATCTCTGTATTCATCCGCCACACGGGACAATGGTTTCTGAAAGGGTGTCCCTGCTAAAAGAACCACAATTTCACCAAGACGCTCTGCATTTAGGATTTCATCAACTCGAAAATCATATACGATTTTTTCTCGAATAACAGACGGTATGTCCCGTATTTTTCGGTGCCAATACCGGAGAAGCACTTTTAATTTCTCGGCGTCATACCGTTCCAGGAAATTCGAAATAAAATGGCCAATATCTTTATGAGCGTGCTTCTGTATCAATTGAATCTGCCGGATTTCTTGAAGAAGAAGTTTTTGCTCTATATCATCGGAATCTTCGAGCTTCAAATCCTGAAGAAAATTTTGAAAACGGGTTTGAGAAAGTATTGAGATAAGTTCCGCCACAGTTCCCGCATTGGTCATGGCTCGATAGGTTGATCCGGTTAATAACAACGAACGCATGGCGCGTACTTTGGCATTGATATAACTATATTTCCCGATGGAACCCATTAGTTACTCCACATCCTCCTCTAAAACCATTTTGTAGAGCTCCTCTATGGTCTCAGCAATAATTTGCTCTTTATCCATCCATAGAGACTCCATCATCCGTGTACTTTCCTGGAGTTCTTTCTCTTTCTCTTGACCGGCTTCTTCCTCGATGCGGTGGATCAATGACTTGGACGCTTCCATGCCTTTCTGCCGAGCCTCAGTCAATATTTTCTTGGATTTATTTTCGGCATCGATGCGTAACTGTCTTGCCTTTTCCCTGGCCTGATCCACCCGTTCTCTTGCCATTTGCTCTTCTGTCAGGATATCTTCGATTATTTTTTTCACAGGTCTATATCCCATTCTGTTCTTCTATATTCTCCAGGCCCTCTTCCGGTAATTCACCTTTCTCTAACATAATCTCCCGAAGCTTATCATCCCGATGGAACTCTCTTGTTAGAAAGAATGCCCCTGCGATACAGGGAAGGTAGGTAACCAGAATCCGCCAAAAGAGAACAGCAACGCCAATGAGATTGTTGGACATAAAGAGTGAAAAAAATCCCAAATAGGTAAATTCCCAGATACCTGCGCCTCCTGGTGTCGGGGCCATATATATAATTGGTCTTATGAGAAACTGAACTGCCAACGCCCGGACGATAGAAGGCTGATATCCGAAGCCCCACAGAATTGCCAGTGCAATGAAATAATCGGCCATAAAAGCGGCAAGAATCCAACCTGCAGAGCCTAAAAGAATCCGTTTCCTTTTTCTCAGATAGGCCCAGAAAATTTTGCTGAATTGATCGATTCCGTGAAAAAATCGTTCCTCCAGATCCAGAATCCGTTCGATATGGAGAAATTTGATCCTACCCCACCACCGAATCATTGCAGAAGCCATCCTTTTTATTTGATGAGGATAGAACAGCGTTAGAATAAAAAAACCGATGATAACCACAACCGGCAATGAAACGATCTTGATAAACTGGGCAAAAAATTTCCCACTCAACGGATCTGTTCTCATGTAAAAAAGGATCGGGATATTTAAAAGAAACAGAAATACCGGTAGAATCACGCGGAGTGTCGTAATGGCCATACTCTCACTCAAACGCAGCTTTTCCTTGTGCAGAAGATAGGTATGCATGGAAATGGTGCCAATAAGGACAGGAACAATGGCGGCGACAAAATTACCCTCAAGACGAATCACCGCGGACCGGACCAAACGTACTGAAGCAAGGGAATTATGTCTGCTCATGGTCACAAAGGCCATGCCGTCTAAGAACCATCGGATTATCCCGAGCCCCAACAATACAGGAACAAAGATCCAACGGAAGGCCATCATCTGGGATGCCGTTCGGATCGTTGCTTATCAGGTCCAGAT
>CAZYTI010000385.1:0-5032 GCA_964650065.1 uncultured bacterium | reverse complement strand
ACACTGGTTCTTCACCAGGAATAATACCTTCTCGACTGCGCAGATCCCTTCTACAAATACTTACGAAGCTTTTCTTAACTTTCTGTCCTCTGTTTTGCTCAGCCTCTCGTCCACTTCAACCATCAGTTTTCGAATGAGAATGACGCCTTCGTTGGCAGCACTTTCACAATCTCTGATTTGTATGGCCAGATCGAACTGGGCCTGTAGATCCGCATCTGTCACGTCCACCAGTCTGGGATCTTTCGTGATATTGAACCACTGTCTCTGCTCTCGATCATTTACCACAATCCTTAATTGATATCGACCCGGTGGAGCCCAGGGGCCTCTTCTCGGATTTCCACCCTCTAAAATAATATTCGGAAATGTGGTCGCACCCGAGTGTCGAAGATTCCAATTTAAGCGATAATATCCTTTTTGATTGGATGTGCCGGCATAGAGCGTTCGCACGACTCGACCATCCGTATCCAGAATGTCCACAGAGACCTTTTGATTGGATCCCTTGACATAATAGTCTATTGCCAGAGGAACGGCACGCCGGATGCCATCGGCCGGTTTGAAAAGATGAAATTCAGTGCTTGTCTTCTCAGGATCGAGCTGCCGCAACACTTCAATCTCATCCATTACCCAGAAAGAACGCCCATGGGTCGCGATGACAAGATCGTTCTGCCGGACTGCAATGCCTGTGACTGGCACATCGGGAAGGTTCATTGACAGACTATGCCAGTTTTCCCCGTCGTCGAAGGATACATAAACGCCGTGCTCTGTGCCGGAATAGAGCAGCCCTTGTCGACCGGGATCTTCGCAGACTGCATACGCAAAGTCGTCGGCCCTGATGCCCCTGATGATTTTCGTCCAGGTTTTGCCATAATCGTCTGTCTTCCATAAATAGGGCGCCCGGTCGTCCATTTCATAACGTCTCGCTGCGACATACGCGGTACCCGGCCCATGGGGCGACGCTTCGATGAGGCCCACTCGACTATGTTTGGGCATGTCCGGAGGCGTCACATTCCTCCAGGTTTGGCCGCCGTCTTGTGTAAGATACACGAGGCCGTCGTCAGAGCCTGTCCATATGGTATTCACATCATGACGCGATGGGGCAATGGTATAAATGGTGGCGTAAATCTCGGGACCATCCTGGTCCAGAACAATAGGCCCTCCGGAGTCTCCCAGTGTCTCCGGATCTGCCCGAGTCAGATCCGGACTGATTTTCTCCCAGGTTTTTCCTTCGTTTGTCGTCTTCCAGAGATGCTGAGATCCTACTAATAGTATGGTGTGATCGACTGGAGAAACAGCAATGGGATATGTCCAGTTCCAACGCTCCGGCATATCCCCGGCGGGCTCACCCATGACGATGCGGGGATAGGGCTGGATATCAATTGCCAGACCCGTCTTGCGGTCATAGCGCGTCAATGCATTGGTTGCACCGGCATAAAAAATGTCCAGATTGGATGGATGTGGTGTCACATACCCGCTTTCACCACCGCCGACATCGTACATCATCTCTCCGATGGGTATTCGCGGATTGCGAAGATGACCGCCATCTGAGGGTACAACCACGGTCGAGTTATCTTGCTGCGCACCACCGACATGATAGGGGAAGTCATTGGTTACTGCGAGGCGGTAGATTTGAGCCGTGGGATATCTCATGTGGGTCCAGGTTTTTCCTCCGTTCACTGAGACGACCCCACCGCCGTCGTTTCCGTTGATCATACGAAGGGGATTTCTGGGATCGATCCACAAGTCATGGTGATCGGAGTGGGTTTCAGGTAAATAACCGAAAGTCTCACCTCCATCGGTGGATTTGATGAGTTTGAAACCAAGAATGTAAATCGTCTCTTTGTCCACAGGATCGGCTTGAATGCGGAGGAAATAGAAGGCCCTCTGCCACAGATCCCTGTGATTGTTGATGAGCTTCCATGTTTCACCACCATTATCGGATCTGTACAGACCACCGTTTTCCGCCTCGATATTTGCGTAGACTCTCCTGGAGTCAGCCCCTGAAACGGTGATCGTCATCTTGCCAAGGACACCTCCGGGCAAGCCGGGATTTCGAGTCAACTCCTGCCAGGTCTCCCCGCCATCGATGGACTTGAAAATCCCGCCGCCTTCACCCCCGCTCCAGAGAATCCATGGCCTGCGATAGACTTCCCAAAGTGTTGCGTACAGCACATCGGGATCGTTTGGATCCAGCACGAGATCGATGGCGCCGGTTCCATCGTTCCGGTAGAGGATTTTCTTCCAGGTGCGTCCTCCGTCCAGCGTACGGAATACGCCTCTTTCGGGGTTCCGCCCAAAAGGATGCCCCAGGGCCGCCACATAGGCCCGATCAGGATTTTTTGGATGAATTCGGATTCGGCTGATCGCCTGGGTCTCTTCGAGTCCTGTGTGTTCCCAGTGCTTCCCTCCGTCTTTCGAGCGATAGACGCCATCCCCCTGCAGTACGTTATGGCGGAGTTGCACCTCACCCATACCCAGGTAGACAATGTCCGGATTCGATTCCGATACGGCCACCGCTCCGACGGAAGCGCTTCGGATCTGTCCGTCAGTGACCGGACCCCATGTATTGCCCCCGTCTACCGTTTTCCATAGACCCCCACCGGTGGTGCCGAAGTAGTACTCATTCAGACGGTCTTTATGACCCGCCACAGCGAGAATCCGCCCTCCGCGTTTCGGACCGATATTTCTCCAACGTAATTGGGGAAGAAGTCGACCATCAGCTTCCGATCCATGTGCGGATTGTGCGAGATTTCTCGAAGGAACGGCCAGATCGATTAGCAGGAAAATGATAAACAGGATGATCGTGGTTTTTTTAATAAGAAGGATTCTGCCCTGAGGGTAACCGAGAATCATGTGACACCTCACTTTTCGATGTCCGGTACGACCCATTTAACGGGAGGCATCACCATCTCATCGGGTAATCCAGACATATCGCCGGTTTCAGCAAACTTCATGATCCCCTTTTTGAACCGATCATTCACCCTCAAGGCCGCCTGTATGGCGCCGTGGGGACCCCGAATCAAGGGGATGAACTTGCTGGTTTTAAAGTACGGAATCAGTTCCAGGGCATTCTCATAGGGTGTCGAGGTATCCCAGGTTCCATGTACGATGACAGTCGGTATATCAGTTTCGAAGTTCTGCCGGAATGCATCGCCCAGGTCACTTTTCCAGACTGAACGACTTGCCGTATAGCCCCAGTTCTTCCGTCCGATGATCTTCAATGAAGGATCCGCATTGTATTCATCCAGGCGTTTTGGAGTGATGCCGGAACCGTGGTCGAGCATATAATAACTGGCGGTTCTGAAACTTCTTCCACTGTTGTTATACCTTCGAACGACTTGTGCTGCCGCTCTATTGAAATCGCCGTTATAGAGGGTGATTACATCGGCAGGCCATGCCGGCAGACTGCTGGAGTAACCTGAAGCCAGACGTTTAACGGATTCGGCATCAAACAATACATCCTGAGACTCATTAGTTTCCGGATTGGTTATAGTTACCTTAAAAGGCTTTTCTTCGACCCGTTTGATCACCGTTTCTATGGCCTCGATCAGTCCGCCTTCAGGAATGAGCCCTTTCAACTCGGGCGCTTTCTCTGCCTCTTCGGCAACCCGTTTATAAACATTCCAAAAATGACCGGGATGATCATAGGTGTGGTCCGGACCCTCCATACCGCGGAGAATCGCACGCACCACGATTTCCGGATGATACCGCATGATCGTCATGCCCCAGTGAGAACCGAAGCTTCCGCCCCAAATGATGATTTTGTCGTAACCTAGTGCCTTGCGCACATCATCGACGTCTGCTGCCGCTTCGATGACGGTAAAACCGCTTAAATCGAGGCCCAGGGATTCCCAAACCGCCTTTTCTTTCGAGAGGACCTCCTGAAGTTCCGCAACCGCTTTTTCATCATCATAGGGTCGATCCGGAGGCAATGGTTTTGTGGTTGCTTCAATATTCGTCGTAGGTTTTGACGGTCCTATCCCGCGCTGACTCACCACAACCACATCCGAAACGTCCAGAAAAGGAAGCCACCGTTCCTCAAAAGTGCCGAGCCTCTCGATGGATCTCTCCAAACCCCCGAAACTCGGCCCACCGTGTAGGTAGAAAATGGGCGGTGTTTCGGGATTGGCCTTCTCGGACCTTTTGAAACGGTATATCTCAACAGTAATCACGTCGCTATTTTTTTTCGAGCGATTCAGGGGCACGAACATCATCCCCCGTTCGGCATTAAAAAAACCGCCTTCCTTCAACTGGATACGCTCAGGACACATGAAAATGGTGCCTGCTTTGGGAGACCCGGCAACTCCAGTGTGAAACGAAAACTTTTTTTCCCCCGAATCAGAGGAACATTGAATGATCACATTTAGTCCTGTTAGAAAAAGAAATGCCATATATAGCGTAGATTTGCGTAACATTGTCCACCTCCCAATTTTCATGAATCAAATGGTGTTTTGGGAATACTTCAACAGGTCTTTCAATCAACCTAACAATTTTCTAAAAACAGTGATCAGCTTATCCACGTCTTCGTCATCGATATCATTATGGGTGACGAGACGGATTCCATGCTTCGGATTAGAGGCAAGAATCCCTTGGTCCTTTAATTTTTCTAAGAATTCCAGTCTGGATAGTTTTGGATGATTGAAGCCAAAGATGATGATATTTGTTTCCACATGATCCGGGTTGAGCACGATGCCGGGCAGATCGGCAATGGACAAAGCCAGCCTTTTTGCCCTGTCATGATCTTCTTTTAACCTGTCCCTCATTTCCGTCATTGCAATGATTCCGGGCGCAGCCAAGACGCCCACCTGTCTCATGCCCCCCCCCAAGGCCTTTCTGATTCTCCGGGCATTGGCAATAAATTCGGCCGGTCCGGTGATGATCGAACCCACAGGGGCCGAGAGGCCCTTGGAGAGACAGAATGAGATGGAATCACCGATGGCGCCGTATTCTTTTACCGGAATCCCGGAAGCCACACTGGCATTAAATATCCTGGCACCGTCGAAGTGGATCTTGACATCATGTTTGTCTGCAACCT
>CAZYTI010000384.1:0-5040 GCA_964650065.1 uncultured bacterium | reverse complement strand
CGCCATCAACAACGGTTAAGGGGGGGGCAATCGTCCCGGAGAGAACTTTGATGAGGGTTGTCTTTCCACAGCTTGATTCTCCTGCGATCCCGAAGATTTCGTTCTCGTTGATCTTAAGCGAAATACCATCAACCGCTCTTACGGTTCTTCTCACCCCGTAAACGTCTGTTTTATAGTAAGCTTTTAAATCCTTTACCGCAAGTACCTCCATGACTTACCCTCCTATCCTCAGAAGTCTGGTTCTCGGATCGATATATTCGTTAAGGCTTGCAAAAAGCAGATAGAGGCCTAAAAAGAGAAATATACTGAGGACAATCGGCGCCGCTATCCACCACCATACGCCGGCAATCAGGGCCTGATGCTGGTTAGCCCAGTAAATGGTGGTCCCAATCGTTGGCGTATTAGTATCTGAAAGCCCCAAAACAGCCAGAGTGACTTCCAACCCTATGGACCACAGCATGTTGTTTATTGTAGTGGCGAACACGATGGGCATAACAAAGGGTAAATGTTCTCGGAACGTAATATGGAATGTCCCCATTCCAGAATATACCGCTGTACGCGTAAACTCGCGTTCTTTCAAACTCAACACCTGCGACCTGATCAATCTTGCATCCCAGGCCCATCCAAAGCAGGCCATGGTCACACTCAAGGAAATCAGGTTCATCTTTTCTTTCAGCATAAAATTGATGAGAATGAGGAGCGGGAGCACCGGCATCACCACAAAACTATCATTGATCGACATGAGAATTCTGTCGGTAAGGCCGCCTTTATACCCTGCCGTCAGACCCACAAAGATTGATATGATTCGCGAGAGCAATGCTGTCATAAGACCAAACAGGAGAGAATTCCGAACCGCAAATGTCATCATCCAGAAGATATCCTGCCCTCTGGAATTGGTTCCGAAGGGATGCTCCACAGAAGGAGAAGCATCAAGCGGAACTTTGAAGGAGGTGGTTGGGTCATAAGGGGAAAAGAACGAGAGTGTCGAAAGAACAAGAATGCCAAGAATAAAGATAAAAGCAAACCGAAATCTCGTATCATGTTGATATAGATCCTTGATTATGTTAACCATTGTTTGAGCTCCTTATTACCGATACTGAATTCTTGGATCGAAAAGTGGGTAGGTAAGATCGACTAGCAAAACAGCTAATGCAACTCCGACAATCGAGAAAATTGCTATTCCGATGATAAGACTGTAATCAGCCGAGAATATAGCATTATACGCAAGATAGCCCAATCCCGGATAGCTGAAGACGTATTCTGTGATGAGAGCGCCATTAAAAATCAGGCCAATCTGCAGGGCAAGTCCTGTCACCTGAGGAAGCAGAGCATTTCGCATGACATAGCGAGAAAGGAGCTTGCGGTCTGATACTCCGGCCGTCTTTGCGTACACCACATAATCCTCAGCAATGATATTTGACACTAATGACTCCATCCCCAGGAACCATCCTCCTGCTCCAACGATGACCAGGGAAAGGGAAGGCAGAAATGCATGCGTAAGCAGGCTGGTCAGGAATCTCAGACTGAAAGAAGGATGTACTCCAATGTCTAGAGCACCGCTGAGAGGGAAAATGGGTAAAAGGTAGGCGAAAAGAATCAACAGGACAAAGGCCATAATATAGTAAGGAATGGGGCGGATGGCCATAGCAAAGACACTCAAAACGCGTGCCGCTCTGCGTGTACTGAAATATCCGGCGACCCCTCCGATGAAGTTGCCGATTATCCAGGCTATGACGGCAGACGTGAGCAGCAAGCCAGCAGTCCAGGGAAGGGACCTTTTAATTAATTCAACCACTGGCGTCGGAAAGGAAGAGTAAGATGGTCCGAGATCAGCTCGGATGAGACGTTTCCAGAAACTGATATACTGCTGCGGAATACTCCCCTCAATCCCATATAATTCGGTCAGCGCCTGGCGTATTTTCTCCACCGCTTCCGGAGCCGTATGCTGCCCGGCAGCGCTGGCTCTAGCAATTGCCACTTCCACAGGATCGGTAGGGACAAGCCTGGGGATAATAAACGTAATCGTTATCCCCACGAAAATCACTAACAGGCATTGCCCGACTCTTTGGAGCAAATACTTGAGAAACCGATGTTTCATACGTTCCTCCTCATGAGTTTCACTGTCGGTTATTCAGCCCCCTGCGCTTTTACAGCGCAGGGGGGATAGGTGTTTACTGGACGGCTTTGGACTTGATCATCGGGAACATATATCTGCTATTCGCCCAGTTTGGAACGGGATTCGTATACGGATTCTCAGCCGTGGGGAACCCCTCCCAATAATATTCATCGCAGACCGTGAAGACATTGTAGGACATGATCGGAATGATCGGCATATCTTCGACAAGGATTTTGACATACTCATGTCCCAGTTCGAGGCCCCTTGGGTCATCGAAATCAAGACCCCGGAGTTCTTCGATGATCTGATCGATTTTTTCGTTTTTATAACGCATGATGTTTTTGAACACGACTCGTTCCCCTTCAGGCCTGTAAAAATCTGAATGCCAGGATTCGAGGAACCAGAAGAGGTCGGGATGACCGCCCCAGGTCTCAATACACCAGGCCATTGCAGCATCCATATCGGCAAGGGGCATGCGGTGCGACCATAGCTGATCCGTCACTTCAATTTGGGCGTCGATGCCAAAACTTCGCCACTGTTCGGCAATCATCTCGGAGCCCCGTGTCATGATCGGTCGGGTCGGCCCTTCAACGAGCATAGTGATTTTCCACGGCGTCCCGTCCGGCAGCAGCCATTTGCCATTGCTATCCCTGGTAAACCCCTGCTTGAGAAGCAGCTTTTCGGCCATTTCAGGGGCGTGCCGCCACCATCCATAACCCAGGGCCTTCCTAATTTCGGCCGGATCAGTGGGAACCTGATCTCCCAATGAGGGCCGCACCTCATCCGCGATCCTGATAGAGGCATCCGGATCGTAAGGGCCGAATTTTTCGCCGTCAATATCAAGCGTAAAATTCCTCAGCCACTCTTCCAGCGGGTCAAAATACGCCTGCGGATGCAACCCGGTTGGCGGTACATGAATAGCCGAGATCGTGGCGGCTCCTCGATAAGAAGCCATTGAGACCTGCACAATATCTATCGTCAGCGTCAGCGCCCACCGGACGTCCCTGAGATTCAGAGGGAAGCGCTCATTGTTGAGGATCACTGCCGGCAGGGTCGGATCCGGGTGTGCCCATGGAAAGCCCTTAAACCAGCCTTTGGAAGTAGGATTCCTTTTAGCCAGCGTCATCATCCCCTCAGGAGCGATATCATGGATCACATCGAGATCGTGATTGATCTGAGCGATCACGCGCTTATCACTGGGACCGGGATCGATGTAGAGGGCGTACTTCGGGGCCGGCATCCCAAATCTCGCGATCGTGGTCCTCTGCCAATCTTCTCTTCTCTCCCAAAGGAACCAACCTCCGGCTTTATCATAATCTTTCAGTACATACGATCCAAGACTGACCGGTGGATTAAAATTGAACCCTACCGGATCATCGACCTTTTCGAACACATGCTTGGGCATAATAAAGCACGCGCTCCAGCGGACAGTAAACAGCCCATGAAATCTGGAATTCGGCTTCGTCAGCTCGAAGACGACAGTATAGTCATCGGTTTTATAGACTTTATCGACAAACACCTGAAATTGACCACCAGACATCATTGAAGGATTCGCCTTTAATGTTTCAACAGTAAAAACTACATCATCGGCCGTAAATTCCACCCCATCACTCCAATAGATGCCCTGTCTCAATTTAGCCGTCATTTTGGTAAAGTCCTCATTATAAATCGGCTTTTCCGCCGCCAGAGAGTTGTCCCAGGGCCCATCGATGCCGGCGTCCGGATCTATGTACCAGAGGGTATCCAGAGCAAGCTGCTGAAATCCGGTTGAGTAAGTGGTCGTTCCTGGTGCCCATCGGTTAAAATTATCCGGATCCCTGACCCTACCTGTCGGGTTTTCAAGGATCAGTGTCTCGCTCCGGAGGACATCCGGCGCGACTTCAAGCCCCTTTTGGGCAAACACAGGTAACACTGTTAATGCGGTAATGAGACATACTCCTATCACTAAAAGAACCTTCTTTTTTAACATACTCATCTTTATGTCCTCCCTTAAAAAAATATGGTTTTTGTATTTTGTAACTATTTTTAACCTCTTCTTTTTATTACATTTTCTCTAGTCTGTCTTCTTTTGTCCCAGACATCACCTCCTTTACAATAACCAAGTACCTTGAAAAAACCCTCACCTCCTTTCTTAATGACATCAAATGAAAAATTACTGTAAATGCATTCTCATCACAATATCTTGATCATAATTTCCGAACCCTGCTCCGAAGATGTTGACCCCACCTACATTTGCCGTATCCTTTTTGATACCGATCCGCACTTTGACCGATGAATGGTCGCGAATATCCAAATCGGCTAACGTGACATCAGAGACCTTTGTTCCGTCAATAAACGTACCTGTCTCGATGACTCTCCAATGTTTTAAAAGACCGTATTGAGACCCGGCTAACTTCCACCAGATTGGCGTGAGCTTTCCGCGCACATCTCCGAAATCCCCTGGCGAAGTCCAGGTGCCAGTTTCAACCCCATTGATCCACACCGTAATATCAGAGGGCCAATCCGGATTCGTTCCGGGCACTTCGGAGGAGAGTTCCATTGAGAGTTCCAATCGTTCTATCACCACATTCCCTTTGAGATTATTGGGGAATTTGTATTCGATAAAACCTCGTTCAAACCATAAGAGGCTGGCAACAGCACGTTTGGGATTCAAAAACGTATCAGGCACATCTAAAAATCCGATGATGTCCTCCTGGGAGCATAAGCCGCAAGGCGGATTCACTTCGAAGTCAGTATATAGCCCTATCGGCATAGCCACCTCGATAACATTCTGGGCGACTTCTTTCCTCATCCCCGGAAGTTCAACAACGACTTCATCATAAGGTACTGAACACAATTTTTGCGATCCTTTCTTCCCAGCAGCGACCTCTACCGCGATCAGGCCTGCTTCTTCCAGGATCTTGATATTTGTTGAGACTGTTGAT
>CAZYTI010000383.1:0-5044 GCA_964650065.1 uncultured bacterium | reverse complement strand
ATCTTACTATTCTCTGATCTCTTTATATGAAAGAACCCGTCAGATGAATAAGATGAAAGCAATTTGTCGGAAATTGCATGAAAGCCGAGACTATCCATCCTCCCTTTTTGACTATAATTATAATGTACTTATTTCTGTCGAAACAAACGGCATTTTATTTACCAATGGGGATAATGATACCTACCCGGTGGAATTGCTGCAGCAGGTGAACGACATCCGTGAGGATGTCGTATTGTTCAATATCCATGAAATTCAAGATCTGGATTATCTCAGGGTAAAATTGAAGGAAAATGATATACACCTGGATATGGATGGATTCAGAAAATTGGATCTCGAGAAATTGGTTGAGCAAATTGAAAAGAATTGTCTTCAGCGAAAAATTTACTTTGCTGTAACCGTGGATACGCGGTCTTTCAAATCGATAACTGAACATTTGTATTGCATCGGTTTAGTCTATCAATATTCCACCAAAAGGATCGATAATGTCGCATTGATTCTGAAGCACATAGAGAAGATGTACCTGTTGGATTATCTCCACCATGACTGGTACGATGAGATGTCTGTTTCTGGGGGATCATCCATCGGTAAATTGAATACGAATTACATCTATCCGCTTATCATGCTTGTGGAACATTATGAACTCAGTGGCGACGTTGAACGGGCCAAAAGTTGGAAGAAACTCGTACAGCGACTGGCTGAAGCTTCAGGGAAAAAAGGCCTCATGGATTATTTGAGAAAAAAATAATTGAGAAGTTGAAACCGAATGACATATCAAAACGTTTTCATAGTAATCAATAGAAAGGACATTGCCATCTCTTCTTATTCATGATTTTGTTTCGTCAAATCTATCGTCACCACACCGATGAACAGTTGATGGATCTCCTTCAGAAAGGAAAGGCATCTTCCTTTAACGAATTGTATACACGTTACAGTCGCCGGTTGCTCCATTACTTTTATCGCATGCTGAATGGAGATGAAGAAAAAGCGCAGGATTTTTGAGAGAGATATGCTGGTGTTTTCCGATTCATTTGCAGTCATTGCACATACTGGATTAAGACCAAACCCGCAAATACGGAAAAATAGTGTGGCGAAATTAAGAGCGTTGAATCGATCTACAACAGGAATCTGTAACAGGATCACTGCCTGGATAAAGAGCCTGTTGAATATTAAGATCCCCGTATATCAGGCAGCTCTGGGAATGATTATCCTTGTTTTGCCTTTGTTATTTTTCAGCAAACAGAGTGTAATGAGATTTCCCTTGATGGGGAAAGACCATACATCATCACGAAATTTGAGGGATCAAGTAGGAACCAAGAATATGGAAGTGTTCAATTTGATTAATAATCAGAAGATTGGAAGAAATATTGTCGAGGATAGTTTGATATTCAGAATTCTGGTATTACCCGATTCCGGGTATACGTTGCAAAAGACCGATTCGGTGATTTCCCAACTACTTTGAAGTCTAATTATCTGACAAAGATTTACATTGTAAATTGCTTACGAAACTTCGTCTTAAACCGATATAGGGGTTGCTGGATACTGGTGACTGGTTTCTGGTTAAATGAAGAGAATCGGCATGATTTCATTTAAGACATATTACTCTCGAAATATAGCAATTGGCAAAACAGTTGGTTATTTATATTCAGAGAATGACTTCAAGTGATTTGATTGAATTTGAACGGTATGAATTACTTAGCAGCAACCAGTAACCAGAAACATTATATCCTCCTATACTGAAGTCTTTTTCGATTTCTTCGAACTATCAACCCATCCATTCCCCCACTTTTTTTGTTGATTCAACGATTCAGAGTGTCATTGACCGAATAACCTTTTGGCAACTTCATCGGCAGCCTTATATTGAAGGTGAGATTGATATTTCAGCTCATTAAGGTGGTTTGATTAAATGAAGTTGCATATACGGTTCGTCATGATTTTTATGCTCATTGTGTTTTTAAGGAATGTATCCTGGGGTCAGGAGAGTGGTCGTTCATCATGTACAATCAAGGGTGTTGTGACGGATCAAGAGGGAACACCATTGCCCTACGCAAACGTTTTTCTTCAGGAATCCATGGAAGGTGCAATGAGTGACGAAGAGGGGAAGTATGTTTTCACCAGCCGGGATATCGGGAGTAGAACCCTCATCTGTACCTATATGGGTTACGAGACATTTCAAAAGACTATCGTACTTGAAGAGGGAGGGATCATTGTCCTAAACATGGTGTTGCGGCAAACGGCTGTGAAAATCCAGGGCGTGGCAGTCACAGCCAGTGCTTTTACAGCGGCCGATGAGGAAGGCGTGACTTTAACCAGCATGGATGTTATCCGTACGCCAGGGGCCGCTGCCGATGTATTTTGGGCTATCAAGACCTTTCCCGGCGTCCAACAGGTAGAAGAAGGAGCCGGTTTGTTCGTCAGAGGAGGGGATGTTTCTGAAACGGTAGTTTATCTGGATGGAGCCGTTTTAAGACATCCTTATAAGTATGAATCCCCAACAGGAGGATTCTTCGGTACGATCAGTCCCTTCCTGCTCAAAGGGACATTTTTTTCCAGCGGTGGATTTTCTGCCCGGTATGGGAATGGACTTTCCGGGGTGCTTGCCATGGAAAGCCTGGATATGCCTGTTCGGCGTCAAATGGGCGTGGGATTGGGCCTGGCGGCAGAATCAATATATCTCTCCATTCCGGTTGTTCATGATAAATTCGGGTTTTCTCTATCGGGAAACCGAAGCAATACCAGGATGATGTTTGAGTTGAACAAGACCCGGAAAGATTTCTCCCGGTACCCCTTCTCTTTTGATTTCAATTTGAACGGAATTTATAAAATCAATAAGCGTACGCGATTGAAAATGTTTTTCTTCCAGCAGAACGATAAGGTCGGTGTGGAGATAGACGATCCCGATTATTCCTCCCATTTTCATGGTAATTCTTCCAGCCAACTTTACAATATGCGATTCACCAGTCTCGTTCATAAACATTTACTCGTCAGTGCGAATGTGGCGTACAGCCGCTATGTACGAGACACACGACTGGGCGTGTTGGATCTGGATATTGAAGACCGCTTGTACCAGGTTCGAATTACCGGAGAGGGTGAATTATTTGAGAATGTTTTTTATCGGTCAGGAGTGGTCTTTTTCCGTGACGCGACCATTATCCAGGGCACGGTGCCGGAAGAGGAAATGGATGTGAATCCGTCGGCATCCGGTAGGCATGTCGAAACGGATTACGTTTCGCATCGTGCCGTCCAATTTTTTGAATGTGAAGCCATTGGGCCATGGGGTGTCAAGATTACACCAGGTTTGAGGGGAGTGTATGAATCCATATCCAGAACATACAGACTCGATCCACGTATTTCATGCATTATTCCCCTGGCAGAGCATTCGAATCTCACGGCAGCTTGGGGAGATTACCATCAGTATCCTGAACCGAGGTATTATGATCCATACGTAGGGAATCCGGAGCTTTCCGGAATGAAATCGACTCACACCATCATAGGGTATGCTTTTCAAAAAAAGGAACGCATATTTCGATTGGAGGCGTATTATAAATCTTATACAAATCTTCTTTTGGAAGATACGGACATCAATTATAAGAATGGAGGAAGCGGTTCCGCTAAAGGGATTGACATGTTCGTGAAGGATGCCTTCGGTCCGGTTTCCGGGTGGGTTGCGGTAAGTTGGCTGAAAGCCAGGCGTAAATGGATGGATCTGCCGGTAATGACTTCGCCTTATTTTGATATCACGTATAACATCACCGCTGTCGTCAATGTTGATATCACAAAAAAAATGAATATCGGAACGAGTTTTCGGTATGCAACCGGGAAACCCTATACACCGGCTCCTGAGGCATATCATGAGGAGAGAGTATCCGATTATATGAAATTGGATGTAAGCCTGAATTACCTCCATAGTTTTTTTAACTCAAACATGACGGTGTTCTATATTGCCGTTTCCAATCTCCTGGGTCGGATCAATGTGTTTGATTATCGGTATTCTTCGGACTGGCAGCGACGGGATGGAGTGGAGAGTTCGTTTGGAAGGTCGGTCTATTTTGGTGTTTCGTTTAGTATGTGAATAAGTCGGGACATCGGGATTGGGTGTGAAAAGGTGAACGGTGAAAAAAAGGTGATCGGTGAGTGGGTAGTGAAGCAGATCAGAAGATCAGGTTATCAGTAGGCAGGATATCGGTGGATCAGTGGATCGGGAGAGGGGACATATCTGATATACTGGTATTCTGATCACCTGCCGACTGATTTGCTGGTAATCTGATGTGCTTTGCCCGAAAAGGATATTAGTGGGAAGATGGGCAGTGTATCAGGAGATATGAAGGAAGAAGGTAATCGATGAGAAAAAGGTGAACGGGGAAATAGTAATCAGTAATGAAGGTTTGTGTACATTAAGGATTAGGAGGATATGATGAGAAAAAATATTTTATTTCTGCTGATGTCTTTATATTTAACACAATTGGGTTTTGCTCAGAGTGTTAGAAACATTGATGATTTGATTTTGAAGGGGAAGAAAAACATCCAGAACGCCGAAGCGGCCTGGGAATTGCCGCAGTTGATGGTTGCGAGGGGATTTTTCGAGCGGTTGATGAATGATCCGGAGTATCCCTGGTTGGTTCACTATTACATCGGTTTTGTAGATATGCGGTTGTTCAGGTTTTATCTCATTCAAGAGCAAAACGATAAAGCCAAGGAATTCCTTGATGACGGCATTGCGCATCTGGAGAAGGCCGTCGAATTAAAAGATGATTTTAGCGAAGGGTATGCTTTGCTGAGTTCCCTCCTTGGCAACAAGATCGCTCTTAATCCCATGTTGGGCATGACATTGGGGATGAAGTCGGGGAGTATGATGGGAAAAGCTTCCCAGCTGTCACCGGAAAATCCCCGAGTTTCACTCATTGCCGGACAATCGGCTTATTATACGCCGAAGATGTTCGGTGGCGGTAAAGAGAAGGCCCTTGAACATATTAAAGATGCCATATTGTATTTCGAATCGTTTGAACCTGAAATGCCCATTTTACCCACCTGGGGTTATGATGAAGCT
>CAZYTI010000382.1:0-5048 GCA_964650065.1 uncultured bacterium | reverse complement strand
GATGTTAAAAACATGGTGACGGAATCGTACTACCTCATTCTCATTTCGGAAGAGAATCGAAACATTTTACAGGAAAGTTTAAAAAATCTGAAACAGAATCATTACGAGATCAGCGAAATGAATAAAGAGGGTCTGGTTGAGAATACGGATGTGGACCAGATTCAAATCTCCATCCTGCAGCTGGAAAACACCCTGCGATCTGTCGAGCGTCAGATCAATACAGCGACCCAACTTCTGAAATTTCAGATGGGGCTGGATCTGGAATCACCCATCAAGCTGACCGACGATCTTGAAGTCTTCCTGTCCAATGCCAATGCGGATGTGCTGATGAATCGGGAATTCAACATCACAGACCATGTCGATTACCGGCTAATGAAAACCCAGGAGCGTTTGGCTGAGATGAACCTGAAGAACGAAAAGATGGCTTATATGCCGACGGTTACAGCCACAGCCAAATACTCCAAAAACGCAATGAGAAATGATTTTAATCTTTTTGACAAGAGTGAAAAATGGTATACCTCAAGTTCTATTGGTCTTGAAGTGGATCTCCCCCTGTTTACAAGCGGGAGCCGGCTATTTAAAATTCAGGAGGCTGGCCTTGCACTCCGTCAGGCGCGTAACGCCAAAGAGCAGGCCCGGCAGGGATTATTGCTGGACCTCTCGGAAGCGAAGGATAATTTGAGAACCTCCTTCGAATCCTATACAAGTGCCAGAGAAAACATGGCCCTTGCCATGAAAGTTTATGAAAAGACCAACGAAAAATATCACGAAGGCATTACATCCAATATGGATTTAATTCAGGCACATAACCAGTACCTCACTGCTCAGGGGGATTACATCCTGAGAATATCCGATCTATTGCTGGCCAAGAACCGGCTGGACAGGATGATGAACACTTATTAATTGATGGAAGAAAGGTAAATATCATGAAAAAAACAGTCATCATAACAACGATATTAACGGGCATGTTGACTTACTCCTGCTCAAAAAGAGATCAATTTGCTGAGCTGGAAAAATTGAAAACCCAGCGCGATCAGCTCAATCAGCGTATTCAGCAAATTGAAAAAACCATGAATGGGAATGGAGAAGTGCGAACCGGTGGAAAACGTGTTTATGTGGACGTTCAGCACATGGACTTCGATACATTCAAACATTTTATCAAAGTACAGGGCACCGTCACTTCTGACAACAACATTTTACTTCCGGCCCAGTCATCCGGGGTCGTCAAGAAAATACATGTCGAACAAGGTGACAGAATCAAGGAAGGGCAGCTCCTGGCCGAACTGGATGGTTCGATACTCGAACAGAATATTGCCGAACTAAAAAACAGTTTGGATCTGGCCAGGACATTGTATGAGAGGCAAGCACGTTTGTGGGAGAAAAAGATCGGTAGTGAAGTGGATTACCTGCAGAGCAAAAACAGCAAGGAAAGCCTGGAAAAAAATCTCGATGCCATTCGTGAGCAGTACCGGTTAACGAAAATTAGTTCACCCATACAAGGGACTGTAGATGAAATATTTATCAAAGAAGGTGAAGCCGCTGCCATGGGTTTGGGTGCGATTCGCATTGTGCAACTTTCAGATCTAAAGATCGAAGCCGATCTTTCCGAATGGCACATTCAGGGTGTAAAAAAAGGCGATCCTGTCGATGTGAAAATTCCCGTATTGGGCAGACAGTTCAGTGTGGATGTAGTTGCTGTTTCACGAGTCATTGATCCTGACAGCCGCACTTTCGGCATCGAAATCGACATCCCGGGAAGTCAGACCGGTCTAATGCCCAACATGCTGACCGTATTGACCATCAACGACTATACCAATCCCAAAGCGATGATTGTGCCCCGGAAGGTCATACAGAAACAGGGTGAACAGGAGTATCTTTTTGTCGCACAGTCCCGGGATGGCGATCTGAAGGCTGAAAAACGTTTTGTTAAGACAGGTCTGACGAATAACGGGCAGATCGAAATTACAGACGGCCTTAAATCTGGAGAGATAGTTGTTGTTTTCGGTTATGAAAAACTCTCGAATGGACAGCTATTGGCTTTAGCTGATAATCCGGCGAAAAATCTATAAGTGAAGTGAATACCGGATTATCTTCTTACTCATAATCATGTGAAAACAGGAGAACCATGAAAATAAAAGAATTTAGACTGGCAAATCTGGCCATTCACAACCGCGTGACTATTTATTTTATTGTTGGGGCACTCATCCTCTTCGGAATCTCGCAGTACAATTCCACGCCCAAAGAGGCTATGCCAGAAATCGACTTCCCTTACTATATGATCAATACGATCTATCCGGGTACTGCGGCAGCAGACATGGAGAATCTGGTCACACGGCATATAGAAACTGAATTGATGAGTATTTCGGGGGTCGCGTCACTCAACAGTCAGTCACTTCAGGATTTTTCCACCATATTCATTGAATTCGAACCGGATCTGGATGATACCGACACCTATTTGGACGTACAGAAAGCTGTCGACAGAGCACGGTCGAAACTTCCGACTGATTTGCTTGACGAACCGGATATTCAACGATTGGAAATTTCAGAATTTCCCATTCTCAATATCAACCTGTCAGGTGATGTGAGTCTGCCCGTTTTGAAAAAATATGCGGACGATCTAAAGGAAAAGATCGAAACCCTGACGGAAGTCACAAGGGTGGATATTGTCGGCGCTCTTGAACGGGAGATTCAGGTCAACGTGGATCTGTACAAGATGCAGGCAACGGGATTGTCCTTTTCCAAGATTGAAGATGCGATCCGGGGAGAAAACGTCAACATCTCCGGCGGTCAGTACGAAACCGACGGGTTAAAGGTAAATCTGCGTGTGTGGGGCGAGTTTCAGCATATCGATCAGATCGCCGATGTGATGATCAAAGAAGATGTCTATCTTCGTGATGTTGCGGAAGTTGTGGACGGTTATGAGGACAGGGTGAGTTATTCGCGTCTCGACGGCAGTGATGTCGTTTCACTGAATGTGATTAAAAAAGGCGGTGAGAACCTGATTATCGCCGTAGAAAAGATACAGAAAATTCTGGACGAATTCAAAGAGACCGCTTCGCCCAGTTTGTTGATTACGAAAACAGGCGATTTCTCTGTGCGGACCCAGCACAGTGTGGACAATCTATTCAATACCATGCTGCTGGGATTTGCTGTCGTTGTTCTGGTTCTGATGTTTTTCATGGGCGCTCAAAATGCGATTTTTGCGGGGATGGCAATCCCCCTCTCGATGCTCATCGCTTTTATCCTCGTCCCGGTTATCGGATACACCATGAATACGGTGGTCATGATCGCTTTAATTTTGGTATTGGGCATTCTGGTGGACAACTCCATCGTCGTGGTTGAAAATATTTATCGGCACTATTCGCAAGGGCTTGCACCCAATATTCTGCAGGCTTCCAAACAGGCTGTAGGTGAAGTGGCCATGCCTGTTCTGGGCGGTACGCTTACGACTATGGCGCCCTTTGTGCCGCTACTGTTCTGGCCGGGTATTATTGGAAAATTTATTGGTTTTGTTCCTGTTATGGTTCTGATCACATTGGCCGCTTCCATTCTTGTGGCATACACGATGAATCCTGTCTTTGCAGTCACATTCATGAGAAAAATATCCACAAAAATCAATCATAAACCCAAGCGGATTCTGAGAAAGCGGATGATCATCGCGGTTGTGGTCGCTATTGTGTGTTACATTATCAAGTTTTATCTACCGGCCAATCTGATTGTTTTCACCATGCTGATTTACTTCCTCAAACATTATGTGCTGGATAATCTTGTGCACCGGTTTCAGGAAAGAGGCATTCCCAAATTGACCGGATTTTATAAACGGTTGCTAAATGGCGCGTTGAGAGGACACCGGTTAACGTGGGTACTCTGGTAGGGTGTAATCCTCTTTGTTCTTACCATTTTTGAAATGGTCAACCGCCCACCCAAAGTTGTATTTATGGCTCAGGGTGATCCTGATTCAATCAACATCTATGTCAAGATGCCGGAAGGGACACATCTGGAAGTAACCAATGCTATTGCTTTCGAAGTGGAAAAACGGGCACAAGAGGTCTTGGGTAAAGACAATCCCGATGTCGAGTCGATGATCGTCAATGTGGCGACCAATGCCGGCGCCGGTTTCTTCGACCGATCTTCACAAGACCGACTGGCCCGGGTCAGCATTGTGTTTATTGAATACAAAGACCGTTCGGGTCCCAAATCATCTTCCGATCACCTTGATGAGATTAGGGAAGTAATCAAGGGTATTCCCGGTGCTGAGATCATCGTTGAAGCCAGTCAATACGGTCCACCGACCGATAAACCGATCAATATCGAGATCCAGGGCGATGATATGGACAAGCTGGTCTCTATCACAAAAGATCTTCAGGCATTTATCGAATCTACCAATATTGCCGGGATTGAGCAGCTGCAGTCGAACGTCGAGTTCAGTAAAAGAGAGATCGCCATACGGATCGACAGGGTCAAGGCAAGCAAACTCGGTTTGAGTACCTCCCTGATCGGCGGAACTTTGCGCACGGCACTGTTTGGCAGCGAAACCTCTAAGTTCCGTGAAGGTGAAGATGAGTTCAATATTCGTGTCCGGCTGGATGAAAAATTCAGGAGCAACATCGATGTACTGCTCAGCCAGACACTTGAAGTGCAAGGCGATAATGGTGAGGGAGATGGTCCCCCGAAACGGATTCCCCTTTCCGCTGTGGTTTATGTGGATGATATCACGACCGTGGGCAGCATCGTAAGAAGCGACAATCATCGAACGATAACGCTTTCGTCCAATGTGCTGATCGGTTACAATGCAAACAGCGTGGTTTCTCAGTTAAGACGCGCTTTGGGCCGGTTTCCTGTTGAACCGGGTTATACTGTGGAATTTACGGGTATGCAGTCCGAGCAAGCCGAAGCCAGTCAGTTTCTGTCAAAGGCGCTGCTCGTGTCTATGGGTCTCATTTTGCTCATTATGGTGACCCAGTTCAATTCTATGATCAAGCCTTTGATTATCATGACGATGATTTTCTTCAGCTATCTCGGTATTTTTCTCTGTGTCTCCCTGTTCG
>CAZYTI010000381.1:0-5048 GCA_964650065.1 uncultured bacterium | reverse complement strand
TAGCCAGCACAACTCTGAATCTTGTGTTCATAGTCTTCTCCTCAACAAAGGTTGCTGCGTCCTCTCACCAAGGTAACGGTGAAACCCGGGGAAGCTTTTCATCACGCATGGCGGCATGATATGCGTAAGCGGCCACGACAATCGCCGTTTGCTGCATGCCATCAGGAAAGAGCCGTTCATACACGTCCATACTCGTGTGGGCATTCCAGTCATCTATCTCACTTCTATCATGCATAAAATAAAAACCAGGCAAACCGACCTCGGCGTAGGCTTCATGATACATCCCGGTAGTGAATAGATGGGACATGCCCAGGCCATGCAACGGCTTGATCCATTCCGTAAATATTGCCCGTATCTCTTCATTCCCCATGATGGAAACACCCCGTATCCTGCCGGGACCGATATCCTGGTCAAAATACGCTACAAAATCATGATAATCCTTCTTGTATTCCTTTGTCACGGGATCGGCAAAGTGTTTGCGGACATGACCCCGGTTACCTGCTAATCCCCCTCCGTCATGTCCACCCCAGAGCCCCACGCGAATGGTCCTGCGAGGTTTAACCCCGATGGCCTTGAGAATACGTACCGCTTCCATGGAAGTCACTGCACCGGCAGCATTATCAATGGCACCGCCGCCGACAGATACAGACTGAAGATGACCGCCCACGATGACGATTTCATGCGCCAGATCGCTACCCGGTATCTCTGCAATCACGTTCTGATCGTGCGGATCGCCTCTGTAAAAGTTTGTCCTGATTTCGATTTCCATTTCAACAGGAATGTCCTTTTCAAGAATCCGCATCATCCGGTTATACTGTTCCACTGCCAGAACCAGCTCCGGAGGCTGGGGAGGCTTATCTTCCCATGGCCTCTCCACTCTATTGTATCTACCGGGAGCCACGGATCCGTAATAATGATCTCCATCCGGATGTACAATAGCGACGGCTCCTTCATCAAATACAAAATCAACAATTTTCTGCCTGGAAAGCCTGTCTCCCCTGGACCTGCGTCTACGACGTTCCTGACTTTGTAATTCCAAATCCAAAACTGAGACTCTGGGCTCGAGGGGGATTTTCGACTTTTCATCGAGCCGTTCTTCGGTCCACGTCACAGGATTGGCCTCAAAATGAGGCGAGATTTCCTGTACCGGACTGATCAACAGGATGAGATCCTTCAATTTCCCCCGGTATGGCTCCAGATCCGCTTCTGAAGTGATTTCTGCAAAATTGATGTGGATGCCCGGCGCCCGGATCTTCCCATTGGTACCGGACGACCACGGTGCGGGGAAGCCAATAATCGGCATATATTTGGGGGCCACCATGTGCACTGAGACGTAATCAATATCCCAGCCGTTACCAAACTCATACGGCTCGAGCCTGGCATTGGTGAGACCGTATTCTTTTAACCGGTCTCTCGCCCATTCACAGGCTTCCCGAAACGCAGGTGTTTTCACAAAACGCGGGCCAAAAACATCACAAATCCAGCTGGCATTCTCCATCACATCAGAATTTGCAAATTCAAACTCCATGATCTTCTGCACAACATCGTAGTAGACTTTTTCCTGTGCAGATACGGAGGATACGATTAAGAGTATTATCCATAAACCGACCGTAAAAATACGCTTCGTTTTCATTGCATACCTCACTGTAAAAGCGTACGTTTTTTCAAAAGTTTTAGATTGATTTTTATTTAATTTGTTTATTTCCATTAAGTTGTATAATATAAAGCTTTCCTCCCCCTTTTGCTAAATATCTTTGTCTTGCTTTTTATCGGTATCGGGATCGCCATCGGAATCGGTATCGTCATTCCCCGAATAATAGACTATTTCAGATTCTTTCACAGAGTAACTCCGTCCTCCCATTTTGGTGAGCATTGCAACTATCCGGTTAAGTAAAATTTTACAATGGCATTGTTACCTCTTCGATTCCGATTCCGATACCGAATTCCGTCGGCTTTTCATAAAACTTTTGACACTACCAAAGCGCAATCCATGGCATAATATGATCCGATATTTTCATGGCAATCCACCATAAGAAATAAATTGGGCCTTTGTTGAATTGCGATACGAAATTAACATTTGATGTATATCTTTATAACATTTCGGGCGTGTGACACAGGAAATTAACATATACAACCATCATAATCAAGTGCTATTTTATTGATTGGGTTACCAAGATTTTGCGATCATTTCGCCTGTGCCGATTCATTTACTTAAACTCATCCTTTGAAGAATAATCTTCTTGCCACGCCGGTAAAAGATAGGCCAATATTAGGTTGCTGAGAGGAATAAAATGATACTTGAGTATGAAAATCCTGACCGTTCATTTTCTTCATCAAATGTCTGAAACGATTTGAGGAAATAAAAATTATTATCTATATTAAAGGTGAGTATTCAGTTTGTATTAGTGGATATACGGATTAACTGAAATATTGTTTATCTAACTGATCCTGAAATCCTGTCCATTCATTAACCATAATCCAGGAGACGAGAAATATGATATTACCGGTTGTTAAATCAGAAAAATCAATATTAAGATTTTTCGCTGCTACAGTTTTTGTGGTTATATTTTATATGATTGTTTTCAATGTGCAGGCACAAACCCTTACCCCGGAAATTTATAAGTCATTGCAATTCCGCCATATAGGACCCAAGGGCAATCGTGTCATCGCCATAGTCAGTGAGCCGGGAAACCGAGATTTGATCTACGCTGGCGCAGCTTCAGGAGGTATCTGGAAATCAACCGATGGTGGCCTTCATTGGGTTCCTGTTTTTGACAATCAGGATGTTTCTTCAATCGGGGCCTTGGCAATGGCTCCTTCCGATCCTCACATTATCTGGGCGGGAACCGGTGAGACCAATATCCGCAGCAATATTTCGATTGGGAATGGAATTTATAAATCTACAAATGGCGGAAAATTATGGCAAAAAATGGGACTTGAAAAGAGCGGCCGTATCGGGCGAATTGTAATCGATCCACGCGATCCTGATATTGTCCTTGCAGCAGTAATGGGACACTGTTATGGCCCTCAGCAAGAACGGGGAGTTTACCGAACCTCAGACGGGGGACACACATGGCAGCGGGTTCTATTTACAGATGAAAACACAGGAGCATCGGATATCGCAATAGATCCGACAAATCCAAGAAATATTATTGCTGGAATGTGGCCACTTGAGATCAAAACATGGCAGCGAAACAGCGGAGGACCTGGAGGCGGACTATTTATATCAAATGATGGCGGCATAACCTGGAAGAAACTCACAAAGGGATTACCTCCTCAACCGACGGGCAAAATCGCTGTTGCCTACGCACCAGGAAATCCTGATTGTATATATGCGTTAATAGAAACTGATCAGTTTGAATTCAAGGGAGTATTATGGGGTTCAAAAGACGGTGGTGAGACCTGGAATGTAATCAGCTATGACCAGCAATATCATACCAGGCCTCATTACTATAGCCGCCTTGCAGTAGCGCCAAACAGTGAAAATGAAATTTGGTTTCTGGCCACTCGCATGGCTGTATCCCTTGATGGTGGCAAAACCTCAAAAATTAATTCTAGCGCCGGTCATGATGTGCACGATATCTGGTTTGATCCGCTGGACCACAGCCGGATCCTCGTCGCCCATGATGGTGGAGTGAGAATCAGTTTAAATCATGGCAAAAGCTGGTATTTTCCTGACCTCCCCGTTGCTCAGATGTATCACGTGGCAGTGGACGAGCGGATTCCCTATTTTGTGTATGGAAACCAGCAGGACGGACCGACCTATCGCATCCCCAGCAACAGCATTGCAGGTGGAGGAGGACATTCAGTAGGCGGTGGTGAAACGGGATTTACCAATCCTGATCCATTTGATAATACGATTATCTGGTCCTCCAATGAACAAGGTGTACTCACGAAATATGATTTGAATTCTGGTATCACCACAAACGTTCAGGTGTGGCCGGAAACACCCGTGGGAAGATCGCCACGAGATATAAAATACCGCTGGGTCTGGTCCTACCCCTGGATAGTTTCCGGTCACAATCGTCACACGCTTTACGCCGGCAGCCAATATGTCCACAACACAACTGACGGTGGATATACGTGGCAGCAAATCAGCCCTGATTTAACCACAAACGACACTACCCTCCAGGTTTCCTCCGGTGGTCTGACCATTGACAATGTCGGTGTTGACTACGGAACAACGCTTTATGCCATAGCGGAATCCCCATTAAATGAGAACATAATCTGGACCGGTAGTAACGACGGGCTTGTTCATCTCACACGTGATGGCGGTGCATCCTGGACGAATATTACAAAAAACATACCGGAGCTGCCAAAATTAGGAACCGTCACCAATATCGAACCCTCCCACTTTAATGAGCGTACTGCCTACATAACTATTGATTTTCATCAAGTAAATAACCGCAATCCTTTTATCTTTAAAACAAATGATTTTGGGCAATCCTGGAAAAAAATAACCTCCGGTATTCCACATTCTGCTCTTAGTTATGCTCAGATTATACGTGAGGATCCGGTGCGGCCTGGAATGCTGTATTGTGGTACTGAAAACGCGTTGTATTTTAGTCTGGATGATGGGGAAACCTGGTTTCCATTACAGAACAATCTACCGCCTGCACCTGTACGATGGTTAACCATTCAAGAACATTTTAACGATCTGGCACTCTCAACCTATGGCCGTGGTTTCTGGATCCTGGACGACATAACCCCATTACGTCAGTTAAAAAAAAGTGTATTCGCCTCTGATATATTCTTTTTCAAACCCCGGTCCGCATACCGCTTTCAGAGGAGAAATTTACCCGGCGAAAGCCACGGTAACTATTTTGAAGATCCGAAGTACGGTGCCTCCCTTAATTATTATTTAAAAACTGTCCCCGAGGGTGAAGTGACAATCACCATAGTTGATGAGTCCGGTGCAACGGTAAAAACGTTCACCGGAACAAAAATTCCCGGTATTAACCGGGTGTACTGGGACCTCAGACATGAGAGCTCACCGAAGATTAAGCTAAGGACGCCTCCTCTCGGCCACCCGGGCGTAGCATTCGGAC
>CAZYTI010000380.1:0-5071 GCA_964650065.1 uncultured bacterium | reverse complement strand
TTGTGATCGGAAAAGAGCCTCTGGCCGGAACAGCTTAAGTAACTACAAGAATTTTATGTAAGCAAGAATTTCAGTTTTTAGCCCTGACAGGGTTTGAAACCCTGTCAGGGTTGCGGATACATGAGAATGTTATTCAATCCCACAATTCATCATGAAAGAAGAAATTCGGTCATATTATTTAAAACTCATTATACCGGCTGTTTTATGCTGCCTTTTTATTTTTTTCTTAGAAAGAATGAACATCGATGTTTTTTTAGGTGAGATTTCAAAAGCCGGAACAGTTCTCTTGATTTTTTTAGCCGCCTCTTTTTCAATCCTGTTACCCCTTTGGTTCAGAATCTTTTTTATCAGAAAAGTAAAAGGACAAAAAAATGTATCTGCGGAGCAGTTTATTAAATTTGAAAAAACCTTTATCCTGATTGCCGAACTTTCCCTTTACGTTGTCCTGATTGCGTATTTATTCAAGACTCCTAAAATACAGATGTTATTCATTGCTCTATTTGGTTTTTATGCCGCTTATTACTACTTCCCATCGCTTAAAAGAATAAATCATGAGAAAAAGCTTTTTCGGGTAAAAGGGTAATTGGATCTATGCAGCTTGTTGATAAAATAAAGGTTTTTTTCAAAAGCCTGGATGAGATTTATCGCAGTAAATCAACGGACATTATAGAGTGGGAAGCAGAGGAATTGGAAAACATCTTTGCCCTTCTTGTCCTGGGTGTTTTTGTCGGAATTCCTTCACCGCCCATTCATATCACGGTAGAACTTTGGCCTGATATGGAAAGAGAATTCAAAATCATGCTCGAAAAGGTGTCAACAGCCCATGACCCTTTGGGAGATCTTTTTTCCGTCCTAAATGTTGATTGATGTAAATTGTTTTATTGTTATATTGCTCTATTGTTGTATTGCTTTATTGCCGGGTAGTTCAAGAATAGAACAATTCAACAATTCAACAATCCAACAATTCAACAATTTAACAATTCAACAATTCAACAATTCAACAATTTAACAATTCAACAATTTAACAATTTATGAAACCTCAGTGTCTTTTCTTTATTGGTAAAGGCGGTGTCGGAAAGTCAACCATTTCGGCAATAACATCGGTACATCTTGCCAATAGCGGTCTCGATACCCTGCTGGTTTCCATGGACCCGGCCCATAATCAGCGCGATATTTTTGAAATCGATTTTTCGGAAAAACCGAGACGAATAGCAAATCATTTAATTGTAAAGGAAGTTGATGTCGATTATTGGATAAAAAAATATTTAAAAGAAACTGAAGAACAAATCAAAAACACATATACCTACCAGAGTGCATTCAATTTACAGCATTATTTCAAAGTATTAAAATATTCCCCCGGTTTGGAGGAATATGCGCTTCTTTTGTCCTTTGAGGACACAATCCATACATACAAGGGCAAGGATGTCATTGTTTTTGATATGGCGCCGACGGCACTGACGTTAAGATTCTTTTCTTTACCATTTATTACGCTTATTTGGCTCAATGAATTACTGCAACTCAGAAAAAAGATTTATAAAAAAAAAGAAATTATTTCAAAAATAAAAATTGGGAAAAAGGAATTTGAACGGGACCGGGTAAAATCAAAACTAGAGATTCTGATTCAAAACTATCAAAAATTGCGTGATCTTTTTTTGTCTGACACAGCAAAAGTCAATCTTGTCATGAATGATGACAGCTTGTCGTTTTCAGAAGCAGTTCGTATCAGACAAAGGCTGAACGATATCGGAATTAATCTTCATCAAGTTGTCATCAACAAAGCCCAAAATGAAGAAATTCCGGAAAAAATAAGCATTGAATTTAAGAATCAAAAAATCAATATGTTTCCTTATTCATCAAAACACTTATTAGGTTTACATACGATAACTGAATACATTGATGCAAATAAGGAAATATTTAAGTAACTACAAGGATTGAATATAAGCAAGGATTTCAGAATTTTTGCCTGATAGCAGCATTTTTCGTCCGGACAAAACTGAAAGAAATTATTTATAATTACTCAACAATAATAATAATAAACAACTTGACAGAGATGGCCATCGAACCTATACATAAAATTATGATACATTCAGAGATGGCAAAAAAAATCGACGCGGTTTTGGAGAGGGTCAAAGAACCTGAAAGTAACCTCTCCATTGCCCAGTTGGGCCTGGTAAAACGGGTTCGCTATAGTGAAGAGTCTAAAAAGTTCTACGTGTTTACAAATACCATCAAATCCAACCACCACTACTGCTGCACCATTATCCAGGGGCTCCTTGTATCCAGCACCTTAGAACGCCTCACCGCAGAATTCCAAAAAGAGTTCCCCGATTTATCGATTGAATTTGTCTGAATTATAAATCCGTTTACGATGCTGCCACAGAACTGGGATAATAGTCCCGGTAATCAAGGGTCTTTTCATGAAATGCTTTGAATTTGTCAATTCGGCTTTTATGGCGCATCCGCTTTAAGGCTTTTTCTTCAATTTGCCGAATACGTTCCCTGGTACACGAGTAGATTCGCCCGACCTCTTCCAATGTAAACCCCTCTTTTTGAGCAATATGGTTAATCACACGGTATCGGGCCAGTAAGCACGTAAACGCGTATCGAGTATTTATCCTGGTTGGATATGACCAATATTGACAATGTTTTTGGGTGCAATTATTGGCTGAAAAAATGTCAATAATCTCCTCTTCCGGAAGATAGAGGATTTGATCTCGAATATCCCTGGAACACCCATATTGGATGTTCACCCGGCCATGCCCTTCTCGCTTTTTTAAAGGTTCTTTGAATCCGAAAGCTAACGCAAAGAGATCAATATACGTGCAATCAGCCCCCCCGGGAGTAATTTCAAAGGTCCCTCGCTTATCTCCGGTCAATCGAATAATCAGGTTGTTAACATACACCAACTCTTTTAACTGTAGGTGTTCATGAACTGTTAGAGATTGAATTTTCCCACTATTTGTTATAATCACGTTTCCTCATCTCTCCTCGACAACCAGGTTGCTCTATCCACCTACCTTGCAGAAACAACTATAATAAGGGTTATCCACAAGTGTAAAAAAACATATAAGTTATTAATTTATCATATCTTATAATAGCTCGTGCTGACGCTACGTACGATCTCTTGTTAATAAACCTTTTCTTTTCAAAGGATTATATATCATATTGCTGAGACTTTGCAAGTTTTTTTTGCAAAAATTTGAATTTTTTTACTCAGCATAGACATGAGGTTACGAGTGCCTGAGGTTAGAAGTGCCTAAAGTGAGCTAATGTTGAAAGTTGAAGGCTTCATGCTTTAGACTTTAGACTTTTCATTTTAAACACTTTGTTATAAGATTTTATTGACAATATCATAGCTCTTATTCTAAAAGCCTTGCTATTATTATGTTAAAAAATAAGGAGTAACAAATATGGTGAATCCCGAAATTATGGAAAAAGTCGTATCGTTATGTAAACGGCGAGGTTTTATTTTTCAGAGTAGTGAGATTTACGGAGGGCTGAACAGTTGCTGGGATTATGGCCCGCTGGGAGTTGAACTCAAGCGAAATGTCAAAGAGGCATGGTGGAAATCAGTAGTATATGAGCGCGACGATATTCACGGCCTGGACGCCAGTATTCTTATGCATCCTGAGGTGTGGCGGGCATCCGGCCATATTGAAGGGTTCTCAGACCCTCTTGTCGATTGTAAACAATGCAAACATCGTTTCCGCCAGGATCACCTGGATGATCCGAATGTCTGCCCGGATTGTGGGGGAGAATTAACCGAAGCCCGACAATTTAACCTGATGTTTAAAACCTTCATGGGGCCGGTTGAAGATACTGCTTCGACGGTTTATCTTCGTCCTGAAACCGCTCAGGGAATTTTTGTGAATTTTCAAAATATCGTGACCACGGCACGAGCAAAGCTGCCATTCGGAATTGCCCAAATTGGGAAAGCCTTCCGAAATGAAATCACCCCGGGAAATTTCACCTTCCGCACGCGTGAATTCGAACAGATGGAGATCGAGTTCTTTGTGAAACCAGGGACTGATGATGAATGGTTACAGTATTGGAAGGAAGATCGATTTAACTGGTATACAAAATATGGGATCACAAAGGAGAAACTTCGCCTTCGGAAACATGAGGATGATGAACTTGCCCATTATGCGAAAGAATGCTACGACGTAGAATATGAGTTTCCTTTTGGGTGGTCGGAACTTGAAGGGATTGCGAACCGGACTGATTTTGACCTGGCACAGCACGAGACATTCAGCAAGAAAAAACTGAGTTATTTTGACGCACATGAAAAAACACGATTTATCCCGTATGTTATAGAACCTTCAGCCGGAGCGGATCGTTCAACCCTGGCGTTTTTAGTTGATGCATATGACGAGGAACCCGAACGCGTGGTATTACGGTTCCATCCGCAACTTGCTCCTATCAAAATTGCAGTATTTCCTCTCATGCGCAAGGACGGATTACCTGAAAAAGCAAAGGAGATTGAAAAAACACTGCGTCCACATTTTAAGATCGCCTATGATGAAACAGGTAATATAGGCAAACGCTATAGACGTCAAGATGAAATTGGCACGCCGTATTGCGTGACGGTTGATCCGGAGACAATTCAAGACGATGCCGTTACTGTAAGGGATCGTGATTCAATGGAACAAATACGGGTTCCGATTTCCAAACTTTTGCCGACCCTTCAGGAACGATTAAATGAAATTTTCTGAACACTGTAACATTAGAAAAAATCTTACCCGGGGGCGAATTATCATTGACAAATACAAATTTTTTAAATAAAATAGTAAACAAAAGAACTTAATGATTGTCATCTCAATAACTTCTGTTGTTTACTGCTATTAATAAAAATTTATCGTGTTAGCGTTTTTAATATAATAGGGGGAAGGTGCACTTTTGAGAAAAAATTCATCTTTCCATACATAGAAGAGAATTGTTATGTTTAGCGTCTTTAAATGGTTTTCAAAAGATTTAGCGATAGATCTTGGCACAGCAAATACCTTAGCGTATGTGAGAGGGAAAGGGATCGTCATGAATGAGCCTTCGGTTGTTGCCACCGATACCCGGAACG
>CAZYTI010000379.1:0-5094 GCA_964650065.1 uncultured bacterium | reverse complement strand
CGCATCCTCTGTGTATCAGGACCGTGGACCATGGCGCCCGGGGATACTCAGGAAGTGGTTGTCGCTCTGGTCGTAGGACTGGGCTCCGACAGGCTTTCCAGCATAAATGTCATGAAATTTAATGATCGTTTCGCCCAGGCGACCTACAATGCCCTGTTCGCGATTCCCAGCGCACCCAGAACCCCTGTCGTGAATGTTGCCGAACTCGACGGCAGAATACTATTGGAATGGGGCAGTGTAGCGGGTATTGCCGATACGGAGGGGAGGGTGAATCAACCCGGTGCTTATCAGTTTGAAGGTTACAACGTGTATCAATTCCCCAATCAAACCGCTTCACTCCGTGATGCAAAACGAATCGTCACCTACGATCTGGAAACGGATCCTGCGGTCATCCTGGATGAAAAATTCGACGAAGTCTCCGGTCAAATTCTGATCCTTCCCGTTCAATTGGGTTCAAACAGCGGTATAAGACGCCACTTTAATTTTGATCGCGATTATATGCTTGAAGAGGAAGAAATTATCAACGGGAAGAAATATTATCTGGGTGTAACCGCCTACAGCCGCACCACGGTGCCGGGCTATCTGCCGGCATCTCTCGAGTCCGTACCCATGATTATTGAAGCGACGCCTGTAGGTCCTGTTAATGGCATCGACTATGCGAATGTCGGTTCAGATGCCTCGGTTACTCACGTCGCCGGAAATGGAGACGTCGATATTACCGTCACGGTGATCGATCCGAGCCGGATCACCGGGGATACCTATCGGGTTACATTTTCCAATGATCCCGGTGATGGTGCATTGACCTGGAATCTGGAAAATGTCACCACGGGCATGCCATTGCTGAACCGGCAAAGGAACTTTTCAGGCGATTCACCAAATCCGATCGTTGAAGGGCTGCTGGTGACTTTGGAGGGGGGTATTGGTGTGCCTCTGGATTTTACGGATTATACGGTCACCCCGGTTTCGAATACAGGAAACTACGCCATCGACAGCTATTACGTAAGTGGTTGGGCGATCTCAGCCCAGGCTGCCGATGTTTTTGGGACCGGTACTAGTGACGTGTCGATTCTCAAGAACGACATCGAACTCCGGTTCACGGGTGAGTACGGTGCCAAGGTCGGTACTGTGATACCGGTGAAGGAGGGCACGGGTTCTATCGCGACGATCTATAGGGCCCCGGATATGGCGAATCATCCCTTGAATCCCAATCCGGGCTCCGGGGACAGATTCACGGTACGTATCCCCTTCGAGGTATGGGATGTCGATAGAAACATGCAGGTCAATTTACTCGTCTACGACCGTACGCAGAATCCGACGGATGATCCTTTCTATGCATTCAGCCCCGGTGACAGGATGTACGTTTTTCTCAATGCCCTTCCCTACAAGGAAGAGGTGCTTACAGAAGCAGACGATGCCATGCTGACCTGGAATCTCGTTTTCCGGAACACCGACTGGCAGAAGGGCGATGTTGTCCGGATTCAGTATGACGATCCGCTTCAGGCCGGGATTGATGTCTATGAATTTAGCACCACCGCTTTTACCCAATTTGACATTCTCAAAGGCGATATCAACCATGACGGCTCTGTGGATATCAGTGATGTGGTGATGAATATCAATTTCATTCTTCAGAATGAGGATCCTACAGGAGAGCAGGAATATGCGGCCGATTATAACAGCGACTTACGCGTCAATATCGCCGATGTGGTGGGAATGATCAACCGGATTTTGGATCTGTCAAAAATTTTGGCGAAAGCGACATATACTCAACCTGTTGAAATGGGATTGCCAGTACAGGCAGTCATGCAAGATAATGTGCTCACTTTGCCTCTTGAGATGATGTCGGATAAATCCATCGCAGGAATGCAGATAGAATTATTATATGATCCGTCTCAGTTGAAACCGTTATCCCCATCTTTCGAGGGTGATGCCTCGAGTCGCATCTCCACCGTTCAAAATACCGCGGAAGCAGGGAGGGTGATTTATCTTTTCTACAGTACTGAGAATGAAATCATTACCGCTTCTGATTTGCCTTCATTCCAATTTGAAATCATTACGGAAAATGATAATTTGCATTCGGGCATCACGCTTACAAAAGCAGTTGTCGCAAGCGCTCGCGGTATTTCAATGGATATTCAATATGGAAATAAGGTCGCTTTCACCACCAGTCAGCCCGGGCAATATGCATTGTATCAAAATTATCCTAATCCCTTTAATGCGACGACGTCCATCAAATATGATCTGCCTGTGGCAAGTGCCGTGACCATTGAAATTTACAACGTTCTGGGTCAAAAAGTACGAACACTATTGGATGAAGATGTCACCGCCGGGAGCCATGCCATTCGATGGGATGGACGGAATGACAACGCTTATGAATTGTCCGCGAATATTTATTTTGTACGGTTCAGAGCCAATCATTTTGTACGCCATCAGAAGATACTGCTGGTAAAATAGTATTCCCGGTCTATTTTAATGTCTTTTGCTTAATCCCGATCCATGATCACGTATCACGCTAAAATCGCGTGGATGAAATTCTCGACTTCAAAAATGAAAAGGATGATTGAATCAGTCAAAGATGAGAAATACATCTAAATTTTTAATCATTGGATATTTACTGCTTTTTATTACTGTTGCTCATGGTCAGGTTGACTTTTTATGGATTGAAGATGGTTTTGGTGTTGCAGGGAGTGACAACAATCCCGTTCAATTGATCCTGGCCAATGAAAATGAATTGGGTGGATTCCAGATTGAGGTAGATTACGATTCGTCTTTGCTATCCATTGATGGCGTCA
The DNA here is from genome assembly GCA_964650065.1 of uncultured bacterium. Taxonomy (GTDB): domain Bacteria; phylum Zhuqueibacterota; class QNDG01; order QNDG01; family DSAB01; genus CAZYTI01. Next base: position 2,305 of record CAZYTI010000379.1, on the reverse strand, counting down.
CAGCGATGGATCGTATCACCGGAATGGATTTGTATTTCAGCGAGTCTCGGCCGGGACTTTTGATCATCGTCGTGACTGATTTGGAAGGACAGAGAATTGCCCCTGGTGTGGGAGCCATCATACAAATTCATGTGAGCGTGAAGCCGGATGCAACGCCCAAAGCCGCCAGTATTGTACTGAGCCATGTGGTTTTATCTGACCTGGAAGGTGAGACTTTACCGGTAGCATCGGCGGACGGTTATTTCATGATCAGAGGTGTGAATATTTTAAGAATAAGGAATGATTATCATGCAACTCCTGTCGATCTCTACAATGAAGTTGCTGTGGGAGGCGTGCAGTTCACCCTCAATTATGATACGACAGCGTTTTCAATGGATACCATTTTACCTGCTTTACGAACCGATATGATGACTTTGAATTATAATGAGCCTCAGGCGGGTGAGGTGGTTGTCTTGCTCTATAGTTTAACACAAGATTCAATTTTATCCGGGGCAGGAAGTATCCTTGAAGTCGAATTCGACAAATTAGAGACTTCTTCAACAATCAGTCCGCTTCATCTGAAAGATATTGTTTTGACCAACACCTCAGGCGAGGAGATTGAAGTCGAGAGTCTGGATGGTTATTATATCCCGTATGTCCCAGATTTAATTGACGCGATCTCCCCCTATACATCAGGCCATAATCCGGCAAAATTCGCAACAAACGTCCTGAGTAATACAAATATTTTGGTTCATGTAAAGGATGATGCCAGCGGTGTCGATTTATCCACCATTGTAATGACCGTTGAAGATCAGACCGTTTCACCGTTTATCACGGGCTTTCCTGCGAACTATGAGCTGCTCTATATCCCGACTTCCAACTTTGCCTCAGATCAGGAAGTTAATGTGACCATCGATTGTGCCGATCTGGCAGGCAACGTGATGATCCAGGATGTCTACGGTTTCACCATCGCGCCGAGCGGTGACTTCACTCCGCCTGTAGTGACTCATAATCCGGTATCCTCTGTGAATATGGGAGAGAGTGTATCCCTATCGACATATGTAGAAGATGCGAATGGAGTCAAAGCGGTCCAGCTCTATCACAGGCAGGGAGGGAAAACGGTTTATTCAGTTATTGATATGGGTTTTACCGGAACATATGGCTATCAGGCCGTGATAACTGGAACCGGTGTCACCGAAAGGGGAATCGAATACTATATCAGTGCAACAGACAGCAATGATAACACCACAACGGATCCTTCGGGTGCTCCCGGTATCCAACCTCATCAGATTCGCACCATTGTTCCTAACCTGAGTGCAACCCAATTGACGCCTGCCGGCGCCTATCGGATGGTGTCGATACCTCTGGAAGTCTATAACCGGAGCGCAGGGGATATTTTTTTAGACGATCTGGGCAGTTATGACAAGAGCAAATGGCGTTTGTACCGTTATCAAAGCGGGGATTATGTGGAATACTCCGATGGCAATCTCGAAGATACTGAACCGGGTAAGAGCTACTGGCTGATCACCAAGGAGACCAAGAGCTGGGACACGGGTTCGGGCCTGTCTGTGGAGTCGACGACACCGGTTCGCGTGACTCTGCAACCGGGTTGGAACATGATCGGTTGTCCATACAGCTTTCCGGTGAGTTGGATTGCTGTCGATAGAGGCGGAGCCAGCATGGATGCTCCAGTGGGATACAGCGGAAATATCAATGAGAATGAAGGATACGATTACAATCAGACCATACTCTACCCGTGGCGAGGATATTTGCTTCGAAATACGAGCGGGGCCACCGCTGTTATCCAGATTCCGGCAAATGAGGTTGCAGCTGCAGAAAAAGAGATGATCCACGTAAAGGGAAAAAATGCCGGAGAGTGGGAGATCGAGATCGTGGTCCTGGGTGGGAGGTACCGGGACCGGGGGAATTGTATCGGAGTGTACGACGATGCCGATGAGACCTGGGACACCCATGACTACATGGAAGTCCCTGCTTTTGGTGAGTATGTGAGAATGGTTTTCCCCCATGATGATTGGGATAAGCATTCGGGAGCGTATAGCGGAGATTACCGGTCCAGGTGCGGGAATGGTCATGAGTGGCACTCTGTGATCGAGACCCGGGGTGTCAAAGGTGAGATCAGAGTCGAATTCAGGGGGATAGAAAATCTTCCCGAAACCAGGGAAATCCGGTTTGTCGACGAGAACCTGAAGCGCGTTATCGATCCGAGAGAAGAGGAAGCATATCGTTTCATTGTGTCTGGCGATAAAACCGAACGCCCTATCCGGATACTCGTGGGAGAGCGGCGATATGTTGAAGATCAGACCGA
>CAZYTI010000378.1:1388-5100 GCA_964650065.1 uncultured bacterium | reverse complement strand
CCGCAATGCGTGGCGGAATGGCAGAGGCACATCTCGATAAAATATGGGCGCTCCGACTGAATCTTTCGAAGTCATTATGGAAATCGTTTGACTCGAAAGGATTCGATGAATCCCCGCAATTTTTTTCATGCCCGTGACGGTCAGTTTCGCTTTTTTTTCCAGGGATCGTTGTTTGATGGATTCCCACAGGGCTCTATCGGGTGTCCATGACGTTGTATCGATCTGGGCTTGAATGGGATCTCTGTTGTCTTCAAATTCCAGATGAATCTGGTAGTTATCTGTTTCTAAATTGCTGTCGGTCCAAACCAGAGTAGGTGCAATGATTTCAGGCGGGAATATAGAACCGTCATAGGGATATGTGATTTCCAGAGAGCCCGTGCCTGTAGAAAGAAAATTTGAGATGAAGATGATGGCCAAAGCGGATATTCCTAATGCGATAACGATGAAAACCATGGATTTTGGAGACAGCTTTTGCAGGGAAATTCTCCTCGATGACGCTGATGAGCGTGGTGCCTTCTTTTGTGCAGTTGACGCTTGTTTTTTCTTCTTGTACCGTTTTCTATTTTTCTTAGAGGATTTGGTCATGTTATTTCTCCTCCATTACAGAAATCGCATCCACTTCAATTTCGAATAACAGATCCTCACGGCAGATATCGTTGGGACAGAAAAGGACACGGGTATTGGGGATTTTCCAGTTTTTCCATAGTCTTGAAATAGAGGGTATATCTTTCGCATGTTTCGTGTAAGCATATACCCGATTGATATGGGTGGAAGTCATATCCCGGGAATGGAGAATTGCCTCGACGACATTCATGGTCTGATCTATTTGAGCATCCATGTTATTACGATGAACCGTATCTCCTGAAGTGTCTATGCTTGCCGTGCCGGATACAAGAACCTGTTTGTGATGAGGTGTCGCGATCTCCACGGCCCGACTGAAGGAACTCCCGTATTTGGCGGCCGAGTCCTGAAGGGGAGAGGGTATTTTTTTGATGGAGATGCCATCATTTTTGGGGCGTATGGCAAGGGCACTGGCGAGGATGGATGTACCGTATATGTTCGATCCGCCCATTCCAGTACTGGCAGGCAGTAATCCATTGAAAATATTCTTTTGTGTGTAGAATGTGGTCCTGGTTTCATTGAAATCAGCATACCAATCGAGGATTCGATGATTGAAGAACCATGTTCTGACCATGTTGGTAAATTCCATTCCTGAACGATGAAGAACGGTTTCCATTTCCCGGAGTGTTCGTTGGGTTGATTCTTGGGGAGTGAGTGAATTGTCCTTTGGATGAATATTCCCAATAAACACGTATCTGGCATAATTATCCTCAAAGGACCGTGCAATACATTGATCTTGTGCGTGGATGGATTGAACCTCGGTACCGGATATGGCATATATATAAATGCCGCCGACCTGTTCTCCCGACCACTGCTCACTGACCACAAATGTGACCGGCCAATCGATTATTCCAAATGTCTCATTGACCCAGACTGAAAAAGTTTGGGCTGCATCTAAAGACCCGAAGATATCCATCTTGATCACCTGAGCATTCCGTTCCTTGCAAATGGTGGCCATTCGTTGAAAAGTACTTTTCAACGAATGATTTGCATTTGGCACACCACTGAGGTGGAGTTCGTTGAAGTCGGATCGTTCTGTAAGAATTTGATCAATAATGTGATTTTTAAATGTATTCATACGACTGAACAATATTTAGCATTGGTCCTATTGAATGGGGATGCAGTCTATTCATGTCAATTTTTAATTTACCAAATGTGCAATTAGGGATCTATATGTTCTATAAATATACTTGTTTCGGGATTAAAATACAAATTATTCTTTATTCAATCACCTGCATAACTTGGCCTGAGGGGAATGCAGCTTTACCTGTGATTGAATTAGATAATCCCCCCCATATTTTGGTGAAAATTTGATGGAAGTTGGAAAATCATTTGAGTGTGAATGATGTGCTTTTGGTTCCTAACTTAAAAGAAGTGGCTGAGAGGGTCACCTCGGATCCCCTTGGGCCTTGGATCTGCCATTCCAGGGTTCTGGTTTTACCACCCGGAATAGAGGGAATGATTTCAAAAGGCTCGCCGGCATAGATCATCTGATCCTTCGTTGTCTTGAGACGGACGGTAATGGGCCAGGATGTTCGGGACTTCTGGCCCTGTGCTGTGCAGGTTGGGAACCACCCCGGATTTGAAAAAGTAATCCGCACTCTGCTGATGGCATCACCCATGTCTGTAATGTTTATATTGCGGAATTGAAGATCGGCCATCTGGTTCATGAGATGGATACAGTAATCGGTATGAAAAACGAGGGAGGGCTGAATCATGGATGGGTGGGGATTAAAACGATGAAAAGGAGCAAATCCACCGATTTCGACATTTCCCAATTGAGGATGGTTATAAGGTTTCCAATCGATCAATCCTCTGTCTTGTGATGTCGTGTTGGAACCATCCGTGAGCACTGCACCGGGATCGGATGAAAAGACGGGCACGCCGTATCGGAAATAGCAAAAAGTGATAAAGGCCCCTTTGTCGAATCCCTGATCTTTTTGATCCGGATATTCAAAACCGGATGCCGTTAAACGTTGCCGATAATCATTCTGGACTGCCCGAAAGAAAACCATGTCTTCCTCCTCGATGGGAAGAGAGACATCCAATCCTAAAAATCTGGCGATCTCGAATTCATTCATCGTCATTCCGGGAGGTGCTATATTTCTTTCTTCGATCAAACTCTGTACCTGTTTCATACTGAACGTCTCCCGGGCACTCACTCCCAATATCGCTGCAAAATTCTCAGGGATCTGAAAAGAATCGAGAGCACCCAGGAATTTCCCTGTCGGATTCAGGTTGAGTAACGTGTTTTCTCCTGAAAAATGTAAAATCAGATTGATATTGGGATGGTCGGTGAGAAATTTTATGATGGCCACAGTTTCCGGGGCTGTATCGGGCCAAAATGCTGTTTTGTTCAGATTATGTTCCAGGACATGGGGAAAATTTCGGTTGAGTTCGATGCCGCCCCGGGGATCCTCATTGTAATTTCCATCCTTGTCGTTGTCCAGACCTTCGATGAAAATGGTATACCGTTCGCTTTCGTCTTCCTCCGTATCGATCTTTTTCATGGACAGGGCTTCTTTCGTGTCCTGTATCCATAGGCCCAGAGGATCTTTTATTCGCATCTGAGCAATGACACCATCTTCATCGAGGTCTTCGGGACCATCCTCGTCGAGCAATCCGTCAGAATCTTCGTCCAGGGGTGAGTCATTTTTGGGATAGTCGAATCGTGGTGATGTAAAATATCGCATGGCACCATCGGGATTGAGCAGGGGAGCGATGTAGACGGTCCGATGCTCAAGAAGGCCCTTTATGCTTTCATTGGATTCATAACCGGTGAGCAGTTTCTCGGTGAGCATCAGAGCCGCTTCCGTACCGATGAGATGGACTCCCTCGATGTTTGCGGAGACGAAAACAGCGGGCCGGGAATGAGGCATGACACTGTTATCCGGCTTGGCCGCAATTCTCAGTACGAGGAGGTCCTTTTTTCCTCCAGTCTGACCCATGACCGACAATTTTGTTAGATGGGGATATTGGGATGCCCAGCTGGAGAAGAGGTGTTGCACAGCTTCCGGTTCGTGGTATTTGTCGTAAGAGAGTGTTTCCTGTGCTTCACTTGAATAAATGGTGAACAGAATCAGGTGATGGG
>CAZYTI010000378.1:0-1378 GCA_964650065.1 uncultured bacterium | reverse complement strand
CAGAATGGTACCGGTTAATGTGAGAATGGAAAAACAACGCAACATTCGTACTCCTTAAACCGTGGTGAACTTTTCTATCAGCACATACTGCATTTTAAAGATTATGACGATCAATTGCAATAAAAAATTAACGAGGGGAACAAAAACGCTCAGAATTTTTTCTTGCAATTGTCCCCAAAAATCATCATATTTTTAAAATCTTTTGGCGCTTGAACCCTCTGTCTTTTAAGGATATCCTGACATGCAAACAGATTGCATCCTCTGCGCAGGATGTGCCGATGTTTGTCCCGCGGGGTGTATCGAGATCATCCCTTTTAAGGATCTGACGTTTACGGATCGTTCCCAATCCGTGATTGTTGATGGGTTTGAGAGTGAAAAGGAACTGCCTATGGATAATCGAATGGTATTGATCAAGCACGAGGCCGGGTGTATTCGGTGTGGGCTCTGCGTGAAACAGTGTCCGGTCGGCGTCATGGTCATGGCATACGCTGAATGATTTTTTATTGTGATTAATGTATGCCGGGTGTTCTTTTGAAGATTTTGTAGTGAAATATAATATAGAAAATGCTCCTATGAATGACACATCCAAACCGTCTGAGAATAAAGAAGAAATCCCCATGGACCGGAGGCGGTTTTGTCTCAGGGCCGGGCATGCGGCAGTGGGTCTCGTGGGTGTGGGCACGGCGGGTGTGCTGTATAAATTCTTATCCCCGAATGTCATTTTGGAAATTCCTCCTCGTTTTCAGTTGGGTATGCCCGATGCATTTCGGCCGGATACTTTCGTATTTGACGAGGCGCATAAACTCTTTGTCATCCGGAATGAAAATGGACTGTTCTATGCCGTTTCTTCTGTGTGTACCCATCTGGGTTGCCTTGTCAACAGGAATATCACTTCTGCTTCTGCACAGGCGCAACCCGGTGCCGTTTTTATCTGCCCCTGTCATGGAAGTACCTACGATCGGGTGGGTAATGTCCTGGATGGTCCGGCACCCCGGCCGTTGGATAGATTTCGTGTGGTCATTGAGAATGGAAAAGTCGTGGTCGATACACGAGAAATCGTGGATGAGAATGACATGTTTTTGAAGGTGTGATGAACTGGAAGAAGATACAAACCGGCAAGGTCTGGCGTTCCATATTCCGTACCCGGCTGCCGATTAAAGACAACCTGGGTCGTTCCTTGCTCATATTCAACAGCCTGACCCTGCACATACATCCCGTAAAGGTGAGAGAAAGGGCGATTCGATTTTCCTATACCTTCTACCTGGGTATGATGACCTTTTTTCTTTTCCTGATTTTAACCATCACCGGGATCCTGCTGATGCTCTATTATCAACCGGCCATCCCAAATGCTTATGAAAACATGAAAGACATCGAGTAT
>CAZYTI010000377.1:0-5102 GCA_964650065.1 uncultured bacterium | reverse complement strand
GGACAATCACGCCGCCCCGAATCACCCGGGGAAATGAATCGACCGTCTGTGTCCCACGCTCATACAGCTCCTGAGAATCCCAGGTATATCTCGACCGAAGGTCGCGGATCACCAGGCCCAGTGCAATGCGATGAATGGGTCTGACGAGTATACCGATATCAAACCCAAATCCCACGGCTGTGAGGGGATCACCATCATCCATGATACCAGGAAACCGATTATAGAGAAGTTTACCGCTTATTCCGATGGCAACGGGAGGTATCGGATTTAACGCGAAAGAAAAGAAAAAGCAATGCTCCCAGTTGGAGAGTGTACCGATATCGTTACCGTTGAAATCTCTGGCATCAATATTGTCTACACCGGCACAGAGCCATCCTGCCGAGAATCCTCCCTGTAACAAGCCCTCTTTTTCACTCCCCATAGACTGGGCATAACCTACATAAATGAGTTTACGGTCCAGGGCCATGGTGTTCAGGTTGGCAGTAAACCAGCGACCCGGTAGGAAAACGAGTCCGGCAGGGTTGTAATAGGTCACATATCCATCGTCCGCCAATGCGACAGATCCTCCCCCCATGCCCATACCCCGGGCACCCAAACCCATTCGCAGGAAGGCTCCGGCCTGCCCCCCCCGACCCACATCATCCGCTAGGCTCCGTTGAACGCCACAGTGAATGAGGGCGGACGAGATAAAAATCAATTTCAGGTATTTTCTCAATTGTACAAGAATTTTCTAGATCCTCAAGTATATACATCCAGTAGATTTATGTCTTAAATCCATAGTGACTCGCATCTGGCGACTGGTTACTGGATTCTGGTGAAAAAGTCCACCAGCATGAATGATTTTACCAGCAGCCAGTGACCAGCAACCAGAAACATTAAAAGGTTATCACTAATCTCTCCAGTTGAACTTCACATAAAATTTCAGTTAACATGTAAATAAACGGCTCAATTGACAACCATGACTTTACCCCACAGGGATTTCTCCCCTGAGAGGGTAATCTGATAAAAATAAACACCGTTGGCCACCATCTCGCCGATTTCATTTTTCCCGTTCCATACTTCCGCATAATCTCCGGGTAAAGGACGTGGCTTTCCATCAGCCACTGTTTTCACAAGATTCATTCCAAAATCATAGACACGAATCGTAACGGTCATGGAACGACCGGTTTTGTATTGGAATCGCACATGACCATCTCCTCCGATTAAATTATGACGAAGGGGTGAAAATGGATTGGGATAGGCATAGGTCTCCGGAGTCCCCCCAATCGTGGGTTCAAGAAATGAACGAAAAATTTTCCACGATACCCCATTGTCCTGCGTCCGCGCAAGGCCATCGGAAGTACCAATCCAGAGTGTATGACTGGGTCCCACTCCTGCAGAATTCACTTCTGTAGTATGTATGGATTCTCCTGTATCCAGATCATATATCTGAGGAAAAGATGCCCATGTTTTTCCAAAATCCAGGGATTTAAAAAGACCGTTATCCGTGGCTACATATGCGACAGAATCATCAAAGGCAAAATTATGGGCAAATTCACCTTCGAGACACACGGTCCACGTGAGGCCCCCATCCTCTGTTTTAGATACGGCGCGATATTCAGTTTCTTCCACTGCTTCAACCGTGGCCGCCCAGACGATCTGTTTTTCCCCTATCCGTTGATTCCCGACGGCCACGACAAAGTTGCCCGAAATGGGATGGGGCCAGGTATTCCCTCCGTCCGTGGACTTATGGATGCCACCCGCCGAACCTGCCCAGAGTGTTTCCCCGTCGGAAATGATGGAAAAACCCATGTGGATAAAATTATTATTCGATACATTAAAAGGAAGCCCATCCACGGTAACGACTTGCCATGTCAGCCCCATGTCCGTGGATTTTCTTACCCCCCCCGCCCAACTGGCAATCCAGAGGGCCGAATCGGTTATGGCGATATCCCAGGTGGTATTGTTCACAACCGTATGCACCGGCAGATATTCCGTCACATCGCTGGAATCCACGGGCTGAGGACGCCAATGCCAGGAGTCACCATGGTCGGTTGAGTAACTCAGACCTCCTCCGGCCAGACTTTCGCCCAACTCGGTAAGTGTATCAAAAACGGTGGCGATCCAAATCATATCTTGACGCACGGCCAGGGCAGAAATACCTCCCCTGCCAATGCCGTCTGCACGGGTATAGTTCGTCCATGTTTGACCATCATCCGTTGTACGGCTGAGTCCCCGCCCTGCAGCGATCCAGACATCGGTCCCTAATATTTTAATATCATTGATACCATTGCTCGTGGGACCCGATCCCGTTTGGCCACTCTGTCTAATAACGCCTTTATTCAGGACCTGACCCTCTACAACAGCTATCCTGCAGAGGATGAAAACAACAATTATATATTTTAAATACTTTTTCATATTATTCCACGACGCTTATGGTGTGCTGTAATTTTGCACTCAAAGCACCGGCATAATCCTCAGCAATAAAATCAAAACGATAATCACCCAAAGCATTCTGGGGTGTGATATGAATGATCAGGGAATAAACGCCATCTCCCGAGGTGACATCTCCCGAGGACCCATCGTCGAACATGGAGAATGGATTTCCACTGGAAGGCGACCCATCCGGTTTGGTCGTATTAAAAAATACTGACTTGATATCACTTAATCCCTGGGGGTCAGTGACTTCCACCGATAGGAGAATCGGAGCATTCGATGATCTGGATACCTGGTTCGGAGCCACCAGATTGGATAATACAGGTGGACCATTGTCCCTGAATACAGTAAAAGTCATGATAATCGGAATACCATTCAATCCATCATCATCTTTCGCCTGGAAGCGGACCGTATAATCACCCTTTGTGGTCAGTATGTCAGTCAAGTCTCCCTGGAATGAATAAATGTCGTCTCCTGCCGACACATCTCCGGATAAGCCGTTATCCAAGAGCCTACCCGTATAAGTGTGAACCGGACTCCATGGCGGGTAAATTTGAAAATGGACAGTATCGATATCCTGGTTTCCTTGGGGATCTTCGGCCCGAACTGAAAGAAAAACAGTATTCAAAGCATCCTCTTGCAGTGTATCCGGTACAACCGGATCCGATAAAATCGGAGGCAGGTTGATTTCTCCATCGATGACTTGAACGTCACCATATAAAGTATCACTGCTATTTCCTGCCCGATCCACGGCTATGACTTTCAACCGATACGATCCGGTCAGTCCGCTTGCAAAATCGGTGCTGAGACTGTCAAAGAAAATACCATCCTGAGGGATGATGTCGCCTCCTGTGCCATCATCCAGCATAGCTGCCTCATGAATGGCAAGTGGATTATCCTTGGGGAAGATCATATAGTTGACGGACAAAATGTCCTCCCACCCCTGAGGATCAAATGATCTGACGGACAAGGGATATTTCACATCCGATTGGAGGAATATTTGTCCGGGAGCCATCAACTCGGAGAGAACAGGGGCTACCGACTCATCCACTGCAGGATTTTTAACATGACATCCGATGAACAGTGTAATGACCACGCCAACGGACAGGATCGGTTTCATAAAATATTTCTTGGCCAATAGATCCCTTCTCAGTTTACAAAAAAATCCGAACATTCTCGGAGACTTGCCCTTCTGCAAGAGGATTCTCCTCTGAAGATTCGGATACGTCTGCCTCTTGCAAAAAAACGTTTTAAGGAAATGGTATAAAAATCCACTTTATCTACGATCCAGAATTCACATCTCAAAAACCAGCGATATTGAAACCAAACCAGTAACGATTTTTGCTAGAGGTCTCCTCTCTTTTTTTACTCCTCTAAAATATTAAAAGCCCCGGTAAATGTCAAGATAATTTTGCGAAGCTCGATCAATGCACCAGGGCCACCATATCCCTCACAGCCGCCTCCATTCCCATCCACAGGGCTCGAGAAACGATAGCATGACCAATATTCACTTCCTCAATTTTGTCGAAAGCCGTAATCTCAAAACAATTTTGATAAATGAGACCATGACTGGCAGCCACACCGAGCCCTATCTTGGATGCAGCCAAAGCCACAGAGGTGATATTCTCGAGATGATCTGCCCGTTCATTCAGATCTTCGGCATTTGCATATCGTCCCAGGTGAAGTTCAATATAATCACTACCAACCTTGGCAGCTGCTTTCACCTGTTGAATGATGGGCTCAACCAACAAACTCACAACAATATCCTGGGCTCTGATATCTTGAACCACTCGGGATAACTTCTCTCCATGACCCAGGACATCCAATCCCCCCCCCGGAGTAGAACCAGGTTTTTTGCCTGGAACGAGGGTCACCATATCCGGTGCTATAGAGAGGGCCAATGTAACCATCTGCTCTGTAGGGGGAACCTGGAGGTTAAGATGCGTCTGAACCATCTCCTTGAGCAGTTGTACATCTCTCTCAGTAAGGGGTTTCAACTCTTCCTTTAATGGGCAGACGATACCATCACTCCCTCCAACTTCAGCAAAAATAGCGGCAGATACCGGATCAGGAGCACTCTGTCTCCTCATTTCTCTTAAAGCAGCGATACCCTCAATGTTGACCCCTAATCGTGCCATATCTCTTTCTCCTCTGTATAATGAATATCAAATTTTACTATCTTACGACTTCCGAAAGAAAAACGAATTTGTATCCTTTCGCCTGAATCCTGGGGATCTCTTCTCTCAAAACCTCCAACGTCATTCGGTGGCAATGACCAATACCAATGGCATGCCCGTTTTCTTTTGCCTTTCTTGCGAGTTCCCAAAGACTGTGTTGGATTGTACCTTTACCCTCCTCTACATCTATAAAAACGTCCCTTTCTTCACATCTCATTCCTATTGCCCTGGCCACATCAAAGGCGACTGTTGTATTTATTGTACGACTGTCTATAAAATAGAGATCTCTCTTTTTTAGTTCGCTCAGAACGTGGGTTATGGTCTGACGATGCGATGTCACCTTGGATCCCATGTGGTTGTTGACACCCACTGCATTGGGAACATCATCCAAAGACCGTTGAATGATCTTCCCAATCGTTTCACTGGACATATTTGTCATGATGGTATAGTCATCCTTTTTAAAACGGGTATCCATAGGCTCCATAGGATACCCGTTTTAAAAAGGATGAC
>CAZYTI010000376.1:0-5131 GCA_964650065.1 uncultured bacterium | reverse complement strand
CATCAGATATTCAAATCCCGGCCTATCCAGCGTATTCTGACTGAAATATTTCAGTTGGACCACACCCTTTTTGTCAATCAGAAAAACTGTCGGCACATTTTGATCTATCTTGCTCCCGCTCCACTCTTCTGCAAATATGCCCAGGCCCTTTGAAACCACTCTCTCCTCATCCATGAGAATAGGAAACGGTGTCGGAACTTTCCCTTTCTCATACATATAACGATGGGGCAGCGCTTGCTTTGCGATGGTCATCAACCGTTTTCCCCTGGCATCCAGATTTTCCGGATCCTCCGGATTCTTCCAATTCTCAATATCTGCCAATTGCTCCGGGAACTTATCCATCCACTCGTTTATCATTGATTTATCGTATGGAAGGACGTAGACGATCTCAAGATCATGTTTCTTTCTGATTTTTTGTTTCTTCTCAAGATCGACGAGTTCAGCATACTGATAATTACAGATATGGCACCAGTGATCTTCACCGGCCAGTCCCCTGGGAAAAATCAGCATGATATGCTTTCCTTGCAGCTGGGAAAGGGTCCATTCCCCTCCCTGATATTTATTAAGCGTAAAATCGGGCATGGATTGCCCGACAGATACGGGCCTTATTTCTGCATCCTGAGCGAACAATAAACCCGCAAAGAGTATGCATGCCAACAAAAACCATCCCACCATATGTTTTTCTATTCTCATCTTCATCCCATTTTCCTCCATTTTAAAATATTATCCACAGTACAAAATCGCTGCACGAGTTAAAACAGTTGCCAGGTCCACCACCGACTGGATATCGACCCATTCCTCATGAGTGTGAATTCCGGCCCCTCTGGGTCCACAAATCACGGTTTCGGTACCGGCATCTGCAATAAGAGCCGAGTCTTCCCACCAGTGATGCCCGATGAAGGCCGGCCGTTTTCCCAGGACTTCCGATACAGCCTTTGTAACAAGCTGAACGATCTGTTTATCGGAAGAAATTTCATACGGATTCCGGTGGAGACCAAGAGTAATACTTGCATTGAAAGTGTCATCTCCCTCGGCGGACCTGGAAATGATTTTCTCTATGTTGTTCTTGATTTCTTCCAGGTTTTCATTAGGAAGCGTTCTTCTTTCCACTGAAATTTTGCATTCATCGGAATAGATGAAGAGTTCGGTACCGCCTTTTATTAAAGGCACATGGAGCGATGGCGGTCCCAACAAGGGATGTTTCTCACCGTTCAGTAAGTCTTGCGAATATTGCTCCAACTCTGCTAATATTCGGCCCATATGGAGGTTCGCATCGACACCTTCTTGATATCGACTCCCATGCGCGGCCCGTCCTTTTGTCACGATATCGAAAATGGCAAACCCTCTATGGGCCAGACAGACATCCAGATCTGTCGGCTCAGTAACGATGGCGGCATCTGTTTGATAAGATTCCACCAAGGCCTCAGTGCCGATACTTCCGTATTCCTCATCGGCAACGGCTGCAAATATCAGATCCCCTTTAAGTCGGATGCTGTGTTCGACCAGAGCCTTGACCGCAGTCAGCATGGCCGCCAGTCCTCCCTTCATATCTTGACTGCCCCGCCCATATAACTTGCCATTTCGAATCTCTGCGGAGAACGGGGCCGTCATCCCATCCACACCCACCGTGTCCAAATGTCCATTGAACATCAATGACCGCCCTTCACCACTGCCTTTTAGAACGGCAGCGACGTTGAATCGACCCGGTTCCAGCTCTATCACTTCGGGTTCTATGCCAAATCCCTGAAGCACTTCAGCAATATAATCGGCGATCTCTTCCTCACCGGAGCCATGAGTGACCAGTTTTGGATTGATAGAATCTATCTGAACGAGTTTTATGAGCGTCTCGACAAGAAAACTTCTATCGATTTCAAACTCCATGCTGGCCTCTTATGGTACTGTTCCGTATTTCTGTATGATCGTTTTCCTCCGCCATAAGGGATACAAACATGCTTTACATTTGTATATAAGCATCGACATTTGATCATTTGGGCTTTTTATTTAAAATTAGCATATAAGATTAATTACCCAATTCAATCCGGGAATAAACAACATTTGTATTTTAATTCTGTGTTATTCCGTGTCATTCTGTGGTAAATCATTCAGACCAAAAATTTACCACGACTTCTCGACCTCCTTGACTGCATCTGCAAATATCTCAACGCCTTTCCTGGCCTGTTCCTCTGTGAGCACCAGGGGTGGGAGAAATCTGGCCACGTTGAAATAATGTCCCCCAATTTCGATCAACAATCCATGCTGGTGGCAGTATGTCCTTACCTCGGCGGCCAAATCGGGAGCCGCCTCTTTGGTATCCTTGTCTTTCACGAATTCGACACCCAACATGAGTCCTTTGCCTCTAACTTCTCCCACTATCTTGGAATCCTTCTCAACTGCTTTGAGCATGTCCAGTATCGTCTCACCCAAATCAAGGGCATGGTCCCCTAACTTGGTTTGAATCATGAAGTCAATGGCCGCTGAACCCGCCGCATATGCAATCACATTACCGCGAAACGTGCCGATGTGTTTTCCCGGAGGAAATGTATCGAGTTCTTCTCTATAGGCAATACATGAGATGGGAAATCCGACGCCGCCCAGGGCTTTGCTCATGGTCATAATATCAGGAACTGTTTTGGTGTGATCGCAGGCGAACATTTTTCCCGTACGGCAGAATCCTGCCTGAATCTCATCATCGATCATCAGCACACCATATTTGTCACATACTTGTCTGATTCTTGGAATCCACGCTTCGGGTGGAACGACCGATCCACCTTCGCCCTGAATCGATTCGACGATGATCGCGGCCGGCTTATCCACACCCGAATGGGAATCCTCTATCACGTGATCCAAATATTTTGCACAAAACATATCACAGGTCTGAGGCTCTTTATCAAAGGCACAACGGTAGCAATACGCGTATGGAACGAAATGGACCTCCGGAATCAGGGGTATGAAATCTTCTTTGAATGGACTCCCGCTACACAATGAGAGTGCTCCTGCAGTCATGCCGTGATAGGCCCCTTCAAAGGATATCATGGGAATTCTTTTGGTGTTATACTTGGCCAGTTTCATTGCACTTTCCACGGCATCCGAACCTGTAGGAGCACCAAAAAATACACGATTCAAACCTTTGGGTAGTATCGTGAACAAGGATTCAACCAGAGATTTCCGTCTGGGATTGGGGTTATCCAGAGCATGGGTCTGATCTTGCATTTGATTCCTTGCCGCCTGCAGCTCATCGGGATTGGCATGACCCTCATTCATGACACCGGCACCCCCGAAAAAATCAATATACACATTACCATCCACATCTTCGACGGTCGCACCTTTTGCACGGCGAATGGCCATGGGCATCCCTTTGGGATAGGATACGGCCGAACCCTCGTGAACGGATTGATACTTCAAATATTTCTGAGATGCCGGACCGGGTGGTTGTATGACAATTTTTGGAGCATCATTAAAAGAAAGCGCTTTAAAATCCATGAGGTAACCTCCGATAATTCTTCACTGTTCAAGACGGTTGCCACCCAGACATAAAGATACTTAGATTATAGTTATTTGGTAAATGTTTTTCCTTCGTGACTTTGTGTCTTCGTGGCAAAAAACATGTCAAAGCAAATTAAAACAAATCGTTTTCGGTTCGGTCATCTCCTGCAGGGAAAACTTTATCCCTTCCCTGCCCAAACCGGAGTTTTTAATACCACCAAAGGGCATGGAGTCCAATCGATAATCCGTAGAATCATTGATCATGACCCCTCCACAGTCCAAACCGTACGATATTTTAAAGGCCAAATTCACATCGTTGGTGAAAACCGCAGCATGCAGACCGAAGGCCAGGCTGTTGGCCTCACGAATGGCCTCGTCTACTGTATCCACAGGATAGAGATTTACAGTGGGCCCGAATACTTCTTCGTGATGAATGGTAGCCTTCGCCGGAACGTTCTCTAATACAGTCGGCTCAAGAAGTGCCCTGTCCCGCTTGCCTCCACACAAAACTCGGGCACCCAGGGATGTGGCTTGATCAATCCATTTTTCTACACGTTTGGCCTCTCCCTCAGTAATCATGGGACCCATGTCTGTTTCTTCTGATAGTTTATTTCCGATCTTGTATTCTTTAGTACCTTGTACAAATTTCCCCTTGAATGCTTCATATATGGTTCGATGGATATAAATACGCTGAACACCGATACAGTTTTGACCAGCCGCCCAAAACGCTCCTGAAATACACGATTCCACGGACCAATCCAGGTTGGCATCACTCCAGACGATGACCGGAGAATTGGAGCCCAACTCCATACCGATTTTTTTTAGTCCGGCGTGTTTGGTGATGCGTAGTCCGGCTTCCACACCACCGGTAAAAGATATCATCCGAACGCGATCATCGGACACGAGCATGTCACCAATTTTGGCTCCATATCCGGTGATGACCTGGAGTACTTCTGGTGGCAATCCGGCTTCGAGAAAGGCTTCGGCCAATTGAATACCGGAAAGGGGTGTCACGGTTGCGGGTTTTAAAATCACACTGTTCCCAGCAGCAATGGCCGGACCCAGTTTATGCGCCACAAGATTCAAAGGATCATTGAAAGGGGTAATCGCCAGGACCACACCGATGGGAAACCGATAGTAATAACCCACGCGATTTTCTCCTCCAGGGAATGAGTCGAATGGGATGGTTTCCCCCAAAATCCGTTTGGCCTCTTCGGCTGAGACGGTGAGTGTATTCACACACCTCGTTGCTTCTTTTCGAGCTTCCCTGATCGTCTTGGATCCTTCCCTGGCAATAATATTAGCAAATTCCTCCAGACGACCAGACACGATTTCAGCCGTCCGATAGAGAATCTTCGCCCTTTCATAGACCGTCATTTTCCTGGCAACGGCATATCCCTTTTCAGCAGCCTCCATGGCGATATCGACATCGTCCTTATTCGCACTGGGCACTTCATCAATAATTGAGTCATCATAAGGATCATATACATGTATCATTTCTTCTTTAGCGACCCATTTAGAATCAATCAACATCTTCATATTCTTTATCCCCTTTTTTTTATTTTTTATTAAAACATTGCCCTGCTTTGTGAAATAGAACTTAAAAAATAAAAAAAATCGTATAAAATATTAGAAGATAAATTAATAT
>CAZYTI010000375.1:0-5132 GCA_964650065.1 uncultured bacterium | reverse complement strand
GAAAAAAACAGGATTCAGCTGAAGCTCGTTCCAAATCTCTAAGGATCTATGGAATCATGCATAATGTTGGTTGGTATCGAAATCATACAATATTTCGAGTATATGAAATTGAAAGGGGATTAAAAGAAAAAAATGAATTCTTCTGGTGAGTTAAAGGACTGACTGGATATTTTCAATATTTCTTCGGAGTAACTCATTCACAAGTGATTCAGCATCTTTGTTTTTTTTTCTTAGCTTGTTTTCGGATGAATTCTTCAATGTCAGGTTCCAGATAAATAGGTAAATTTAATTTAGCTTGTGGATTGAAAAATTTTCCACGCTCACCTTTTGAAAAATCATATTCCTTTTTCATGATTCGTTATCCTGATATTGTGTGTTTTCATATTTGGTTGCTTTATGTGCTTTTAAAGGATCCCACTCGAAATTATAATTAAATTTAGATTCATTGTTTAATGAAGAAATTTATTAAAAAACTATTAGGAGAATATAAATAAATATTTCAAATATTGAAAGGATTTTAATATTCTTAGAAGATAAAAAGTTCACCGAACTTTTTATCGGGATTGGAATCCCGACACATCGGGGAAGAATCTCTTTATATGTAATTTGTGATTTGAAATATATCAGAGGTAAAAATGATTGTCAAAAAAATACGATACATTACTTTGTTTAGTATGATCCTCTCTTCCTTCACCTTCGCTCAGACCTTTACCCGCATTACCACCGGCGCTATAGTCAACGATTTTGGGGATTCTTACGGCTGCTGCTGGGGTGATTTTAACAACGACGGATTCCTTGATCTCTTTGTGGCAAACTATTGGGGAGATAACAACTTTTTATATATCAACAACGGCGATCCCGGCGGGTCCGGACAGGTGACCTTTACACCTGTTAGTACCGGCGATGCCGTTAATAATGGTGGTCATTCCAGGAGTTGCAGTCTGGGTGATTTTAACAACGATGGTAACCTCGATTTGTTTGTGGCGAATTGGTGGGATGAGGCTGACTTTCTGTATGTCAATAACGGGGATCCCAAAGGGCTGGAGCTGGTCAGCTTTCGTAGAGTTGAAACAGGTCCCATAGTCAACAAGGCGGAGGGTTCCAACTCTGGCAGTTGGGGCGATTTTGACAATGATGGTCTTCTCGATTTGGTTGTGGCGGGATCTAATTTTTACTGGAATAGAGGCGCCGGCAGCTTTACTAAAATAGAGGACGATCAAATTATTCATAATATGCGTTCAGGCACGGTTTTCTGGGCAGACTTTGACAATGACGGTGATCTTGACATTTTTTCTGCTACTGCAGGTGAAAATAATTATTTATACCGGAATGAGAGTGGAATCGACCAGGTTCGCTTTGTCCCAATTACCCAGGGAGAAATAGTCACTGTTTACAGGATTTCCCGGGGTGGAAGTTGGGGCGACTATGACAACGACAGCGATCTTGATCTGTTCGTGGCAAACGGCTCGGCGAGTGGCCTAAATATTTCCTTAAATAACCTGCTATTTCGAAATGACGGGGATCCCGATCCTTCTGGATCGGGACAGGTGACTTTTACATCCATCCAAGACGGTCCCGTGGTCAACGATGACGCAAGTACCATTGGCAGTTGCTGGGGTGATTATGACAATGACGGTGATCTCGACCTGTTTGTGGCGAATGAGGATGGGATCAACCGGCTATACCGGAACGACTGGGATCCAGCTAATGTGGGAGGGCAGATGACCTTTACTATGACCACGAGTGTGGTTTCCGAACTGGATTGGCCATCGAGAGGCTGCTGCTGGGGTGATTATGACAACGATGGCGATCTCGACTTGTTTGTAGCCATTAGATTTCATAATAACTTTTTATATCAAAACAACGGCAATAGTAATAACTGGATCAATATCCGCTGTGTGGGCACAGCCTCCAACTGGTCCGCCATAGGGGCCAGGGTCAGCCTTAAGGCGACCTTCAGGGGCGCTTCTGTCTGGCAGACACGGGAGATATCGGGCCAAACAGGCCGTTACGGTCAGAACAGCCTGAACGCCGAATTCGGCCTGGCCGATGCTGTGAAAATCGATTCCATCCGGGTGAGATGGCCCAGTGGAACGGTGCAGGAGATTGCCGATGTAGAAGTCAACCAATTTATAACCATCACAGAACCCCAATTTGTTCCCATGACCAACGAGCCGATCGTCAACGACGGCGGCCGTTCTTTCGGCTGCAGCTGGGGCGATTATGACAACGACGGTGACCAGGATGTCTTTGTGGCCAACTATGGTGAAAATAACTTTCTGTACAAGAATGATGGAACAACGGGATTCATCCCAATCACGACGGGTGACATTGTCACAGATGGCGGCAATTCCCAGAGCGGTGCCTGGGGCGACTATGACAACGACGGTGACTTAGATCTTTTTGTATGCAATTTAGGTGTTAATTATTTATATAAGAACAAGGGTGGAGATCAAAATGTGACCTTCACCCGGATGACAACAGGGCCTATAGCTACAGATGACAACCTTTCCAAAGGCAGCTGCTGGGGCGACTATGACAATGACGGCGACCTCGACCTGTTTGTGGCCAACTACGGCAGCCAGAATAATTCCCTTTATCGCAATGACCCCGATCCTCCCGATCCAGAATCTTTGGGACAAACCACCAAAGATTCGGGATCGGGACAGGCTCCCTCCTCAGGCGCGGGAAGGATCTTTACTCCGATAACGACCGGCATCATCGTTACGGATGGAGGAGATTCCTATGGCTGCAACTGGGTCGATTATGACAATGATGACGATTTAGATCTGTTTGTGAGTAATATCGGTTTTAACTTCCTGTACCGGAACGATGGTCCGGATGAGTCAGGAGAGCAGGAAATTTTATTCACAAGACTAACTCAAAACGCGTTGGTTACCAACGAAAAAAATTCTATAGGCGGGAGCTGGGGTGATTATGACAGCGACGGCGATTTAGATGTGTATGTGACCTGGCAGACGTTCGGATCAGATGTTGGCGATAATCTCTTTCGCAACGACGGCGCAGATCTTTCGCATCCGGGAGAAGTGAAATTCAGCCCGGTGGCCATTGCGGGGGTCGAAGGGGCTGCCGGTGCCAGCTGGGGCGATTATGACAACGATGGTGACCTCGATTTAATGGCTGCCAGGAATGGGGATAACGTACTGTTTCGAAATGACGGCAAAGACATATTTACCCGGATAACAGACGGGGCCATCGTCAATGATGGTGGGAATTCCCAGGGGACCGGTTGGGCGGACTTCGATAATGACGGCACCCTGGATTTATTTGTAGCGAACAATAATGAAAATAACTTTTTGTATAAAACCACCAAGTCGAGAAATCACTGGTTGAATATCCGTCTCGAGGGCAGAACTTCGAACCGCTCGGGCATCGGGGCCAGAGTGACTGTCATGGCCGTGATCGATGGTTTTTACGTCGAGCAGATGCGTGAGATCTCAACACAAACCGGTTATCTCAGTCAAAACAGCTTGAATGCCGAGTTTGGACTTGGTGATGCGACGATTGTAGATTCCATTCAAGTCGAATGGCCATTGGGAGCGGTCAACAGGTATGATAACGTCCCGATAAGCCAATTCTTAACATTGGTGGAGAACAATCGGCCCGGTATTGCCCATGAGATACCTGTTACGACATTATCGAGTGACACTACCGAGTTTGTACTAGACCTGAAGGCAGACAGTATATTCATTGATCTCGACGGCGATGAGCTAACCTACACCTTGACATCCAGTGATACGAATATCGCGAAGGCGGACATTTCAGAAGGTGTGCTTACCGTAACGCTCGTGGATGAAAAAGCTCCGGGCAAAACAGTAATTACTATTGAAGCGGACGACGGCAGGGTAGACGACGGCCGGGGCGATACGGAAATCCTGAGGTTTGCTGTGAACAGGCCTCCCCTCTTTTTAGGTAAACTGCCTTCCAAAACTTTTTTCCAGAGCCATTCCGTTCGTGAATTTATAGAGGATCTCACCACTGTTTTCTTCGAATTTGATACGGGGGATAAGCTTGAATTCAAGGTAAGCTCTGATAACAGCACGATTACCACCGCGTGGGTCGAACACCCTGTTCTATATGTAGCACTCGGGGACTCGGAGGGTACGGCGATTATTCGAGTCACTGCAGATGACGGCAATGGGGGCGTTGCCGATGCCGAGTTTAGGGTCACGAATAAATTGAGTAATGATCCCCCTGTGGTGTCGAGCACCATCCCAAACATAACTTTACTCGTTGACGGACAATCGTTCACCAAAAACTTGAACGACATTTTTGTCGATGCTGATGGCGACCCACTGAACTTTATACCCCGCAGCACAGATAATTCTGTTGCATTTGCCAGGATTCTAAAAGATACACTGCTTGTGGTTGAACCGCATAGTCAAGGGAAGGCCACGATTACAGTCAGGGCTTTTGATCCTGTTGGTGAAGAAGCATCGATACGATTTGAGGTAGAAGTTTTACCGAGTTTCCGTCCTGACATTACGCACACACCCATTATTTCTCATAATTCAGGATTGCCTGTTTCCATAGAAGCGAATATCACGGATGATGAAGACTCGCTCGCAATCGCAATTCTGAACTACAGAACCGGGGGGGATGCAGATTTCGTATCGGTGTTGATGACTGAGTCTGATAATGCCGGGTATTTTAATGCTTCCATACCTGCCGCAGCAGTGACCTCTCGAGGAGCCGAATACTTTATTTATGCAGAAGATGTCCATGGTGTAGAGCGCCGCAAGCCCGAATCGGGTGTTATCTCGATTCAGGTAGGTGTGGGTGTCGGTTTAACCAAAACAAACGCTCAACCGGGCGGCAATGAGAAGACCGACTACCGTCTCATCTCAATCCCGCTTGAACTTGATAACCAGGATCCCGGAGCCGTGCTAGAAGATGACTTAGGGGAATACAATCCTACGGAGTGGCGGTTTATTCAGTGGGTGTCCAGTTCCGGAGAATTAACGAAACCCGAATATCCCAATACCACACCTATGGAACCCGGAAAGGCTTTTTGGCTTATTGTTAAAACTTCCGGCAAGATTATCGACAGCGGTGCTGGATCAACGGTTTCAACATCAAAAAGATTTGAAATAGAGTTGAATAGAGGCTGG
>CAZYTI010000374.1:0-5148 GCA_964650065.1 uncultured bacterium | reverse complement strand
TCATCAATTCCTTATATTGTGGCTCAGGAAAAAGATGCCAAGCGAAGAGTAGGCAAGATTTGCCGGAACTTCGATTATTCATCCATGTTAATGATACTTTAACAATAATAATAATAAAAGCTTAGGGAAATTCATATAATCATGGTATGCCCTTTGCATAAAGAAGATTGAGCGATATCGTGCAAAACAATTAAAGGACAAACCTTATGCAACAAATTAAACATTTCATTCCGTGGAAAACATCGATGTGGTTATTGGGCATTGGATTGCTTTTCTCAGCACCGGCTATGCCGGCTACTGTCATTGTCAGTTGGGATGCGAATACAGAAATGGATCTGGCCGGATACAAACTGTACTACGGGGCAGCATCCGAAGTGTATACATCAACGATCGACGTCGGCAATGTCATAGAGTTTGAAATCTCCGGTCTTACCGTTGGCCAATCATACTATTTTGTCGTGACTGCTTATGATCTGGTCGGTAATGAAAGTAATCCGTCCGATGAATACGTTTATCTTATCCCTGACATCGATCCACCGACCATTGTATCCGCAGAATGTGAACAAAACGACCGCGTCGTGGTCGTTTTCAGTGAAGCCCTGGAGGCCGCATCGGCAACGCTGGCAGGTAATTATACCATCAACAACGGAATCGTTGTTCAGACCGCCGAATTGCAGCCCGATCTCAGGACCATATATCTTTATACCACACTCCATTCGAATGGCTCTTATACTCTGACAGTGAACAATGTGAGAGACACCGCAGAGGTCAACAACGTTATTGAGAGCGACTCCCAGGAGGACTATTCGTGGGCGGGCAATGATGAAGTATCTCCGGAAGTCGTATCTGTAGAGCTCTATCGAAGGGATTTCCTGGCCATTACTTTCAACGAGCCCCTGAACCAGGCATCGGCCCTCTCGGTTGCCAATTACGCCATTTCGCCATCGATTGAAATTTTAGGATCGGCCATTGATGGCTCATTGCAGAAGGTCTATCTTTCCACCGCATCTCATACACCGGGACAGACATACACATTGACGATCAATAATATACAGGACGGTGTCGATCCACCCAATACCATTACTGCGAACACCCAGGTGAATTATGATTGCATTGCAGAGGATGGGGATCCACCCACGGTGATTGCCGTGCACCTCGAGGGTACCACGGAATTGCAGATTGAGTTTGGCGAGGATGTGGATCCTGCGACTGCAGAGACGACCTCGAATTATTCAATTTCACCCTCACTGGATATCCTTTCGGCAACCCTGAATGACAGCCGGCATGTGACATTGTCGACGGCAGAACATACCGGAGGAACCTATACCATCACGGTTTCAGGCGTTGGAGATGAGGCCGATCCCCCGAACCTCATTGAATCGGCCCAGTTGAATTATTCTTATACGCCACCCGATGTCGTTGCTCCCCAACTGGACACCGCCCAACTGACCAGCAACGATCTCCTGCAGGTGACATTTAGTGAACCCCTAAATGAAAGCAGTGCCGAAAATATCAACAATTATGCTATCGAACCTTCAGTGAATATCTTGCGGGCCACTCTCGATGTCTCCCAGGTTAAAGTCCTGATAGAAACTGATACTCATCAGGCCGGCAGTTACCGGATTACTGTCAATGGCGTCAAGGACAGGGCTGAAACACCCAACACCATCGCAGCCAATGCCTATGTGGACTATTCGTATGATCCGCCGGATACATCACCACCCCGGTTGTTAAGTGCGGAACTCCACGATGCCAATTTTGTGGAACTCATTTTCAATGAGCCTATGGATCGAGCGAGTAGTGAAAACGTGAGCAATTATCAGATCAGTCCGAATGTTGGGATTACAGGTGTTTCATTAGTGGGTGATTCCCTGAACCATGTCTACCTGGAAACAGAAGACCATCAGTCCGGTCAATCCTATATCATCACGGTCAACGGGGTTGTGGACAGAGCGGACATTCCCAATGCCATTGACGCGGGTACGCAAGCCACTTATGATTTTCCGGCCATCGACATCACGCCTCCCCATCTTGTTTCCGTCGAGTTGCAAGGGGACAGATTCCTGAAGCTCGTGTTTAGCGAATCCCTGGAACAGGAATCGGCTCAGAACATCAACAATTATACGATTTATCCCGAACTGGCCATCCTGGAGGGGACATTGGACGCGTCATTGAAGACGGTCCTTTTGAAGACGGAAAGCCACCAACCCGGAAATTACACCCTCATCGTTCAGTCGGTCCAGGATCGGGCCGATCCGCCCAATGTCATCGATGGAGACAACCAAGAATCTTACACATGTGTATCTCAGGATGTGACAGCGCCCATGCTTCTCCGGGCCGAACTTCATGGAAATCAAACACTGGAATTGAATTTTAGCGAACCCCTCGATGCGAATTCGGCACTTGTGAAAGAGAATTATTCCATAGACAATGGGATCGTTATTTCCCAGGTCAGCCTCAGCCAGTCCCAGATGGAAGTATTCTTACAGACGATCCAGCATCAACGGGGGACTTACAGGGTCACCGTCAATGACGTAAAAGATATGGCGGCCAATGCCATTCAGTTAGACAGTTGGGTGACCTATGCTTACCTGCCGGCAGACACGTCACGTCCGGTATTGTTAGCCGCAACGTTTTCGAATCCCAATATGGTTGAACTGGTTTTCAGTGAAGCTTTGGATCGGCCATCGGTCGAGAATGTGAACAACTATTCAATCAACAACGGTATTACCGTCGATCGGGCCATTTTGGATTTTTCAGGAATGCGTGTGGTGCTTCAGACCAGTACCCACATGCCGGGTGCTTATACGATTACAATATCGGACATCAAAGACGGATCGAGTGCGAAAAACACCATTGCTGCCAATACGATTCGTCAGTATAACTATGTCACCAGTGATCAAACACCCCCTGAAATTGTATCTGCGGTACTGAAAAGTGAAAAGACACTGGTGATCACTTTCAGTGAACCCCTGGACCTGACGAGTGCCCAAACCAAAAAGAATTATGTGATCAATAACAATATTAACGTCACCAACGCTTTTTTGGCCTCTTCGGATGGACAGGTCATCCTGGAGACAACCAAACATTCTGCAGGAGAGTATGTCTTGACGGTCCATGGGATTGAGGATGCTTCCAGTGCTGGCAATGTCATCACACCGTACAGCCAGATACACTACGCCTGGACACCGGCAGATACCATCGCACCGGAACTCACATCGGTGACCCCCCATACCAACAGTTACCTGGAACTCCAGTTCAGCGAACCCGTCGATGGTCAGGAGGCTCAAAAGGCTGCAAATTATTCCATCGTTCCACCGGTTCAGGTACAAAATGCGGTCCTGGATGCCTCGTTGAACCGGGTCTGGTTGTTCACGTCACCCCATAATCCGGGTCATTATACCATAACCGTCAGGAAAATAAAAGACAGGGCCTTTACGTCCAATAACATTGGATCCCGGAACAGTCTCGAATACAACTGGATGCCGCCCGATGCCGCTCCCCCGAACCTGGTCTCCGTGCAGTTACGAACGCCCATGTCCCTGGCCCTGGTTTTTAATGAGCCCCTCTCCAGGGCGAGCGCCGAGAACCTGGATAATTATTCGATCCAACCCGGTATCAATGTGGAAAATGCCTATCTGCTGGCCTCCCTGCAGACGATACACCTGGAAACCTCCCCCCATGAACCCAACATCAGGTACACCATTACCATCAAAGATATCCAGGACCGGTCTCCGTCCCCCAACAGGATCACCCAGCCCTTTGTTGAGGAATACAACTATTCTCCACCGGATACCACGCGGCCCGTCTTGCTGTCTGCCAAACTTCAAGGTCCACAACTGTTGGAGTTGGTATTCAGTGAAGAGTTGGCGCAGGCCTCGGCCGAAAGCCGGAGCAACTACAAGATCAGTCCCAGTGTTGAGGTTTACAAAGCCATGCTGGATCCCAATTCTTTCAGCAGAGTGTACCTGGAAACGTCGATCCATTTGCCTGGTATTGGTTATGATATCAATATACAGAACGTGAAAGACAAATCACCCATTCCCAATACCATTTTGCCCAGTACATGGCTCAGCTACTCCATGTCCGTCTCCGGAGGCGCGTCGGACGACAGGACACCGCCGCAGGTGGCATTGGTCGAAATGGTCTCTCCCACACAGATGGATATCATTTTCACCGAGCCCGTGGATAAGGCCACGGCCGAGACAAAAGGCAATTTTGCCATTGAAGAGGGTATTGAAGTGAAGAAGGCCCTCCTGGATTCAAATCTGGTGCGGGTGCACCTGACCACTTCGTCCCACGAAATGGGCAAGACATATCGTGTCTATGTTTCCAACATTAAAGACCATGCCAGTCAGCCCAACATCCTGTCCGCCGGCACGCCGATAAAGTATCTGTTGGCGCAGGGCATTACACTGAGCAAGGTAAATAAGGTGAATTATGATATGGCTCTGTTCCGGCTGGGCGGAAAGAGTTATGTGGATCGGGATTATACCCTCGAGCAGGCCCCAGATTATACTGAAGATTGTATTCACTTAATGACGGCCAATGATGATAAATTATCGACCGGAGATAATTTTGTCAACTTTCAACTCAGGGGAAATGCGACCCTTTATGTGGCCTACGACAAGCGGATTTCTCAACTGCCCGGTTGGTTGTCTGATTGGCAGGCCACGGGTGACCAGGTTGTAGACTCCCGTTCCCAGGTATTCAATATATACACCTCAGAGACAAATGAGGGGAGTGTGGAATTGGGAGGAAATCAAGGTTCAATGGATGACAATATGTATCTGGTTTTTATCAAACCCCACTTTTCCAGTGGTGCCGTCCTGGCCAGTCTGAGCAAAGAATCCTATCAGACCAAAAATGTGAAAGTCGGGGACAGGTATTATGTGGACCGGGATTATACTGTTGCCTCCATACCCGATTCGTTGAAAGGATTGTTATGGATCCAGACGGCCAATGATGATAAGAATCATCAATCCTCCGACTTTTTGACATTCCGTCTGAACTGGACATCTCGCGTCTATGTGTCCTACGATGAGAAGATACCGACATTGCCCGATTGGTTGTCAGAAAAGCAAGGATGGACAATGTTGGAAGCGCAAATCGGGGATTCTCGGGGCACCCGGTTCGATCTCTTATTTA
>CAZYTI010000373.1:0-5149 GCA_964650065.1 uncultured bacterium | reverse complement strand
AGATGTCCGTGAATACTGTAAAAAGGTAATCGACGGAGTGGCACAGGATGGCGGTTATATCATGGATGCCAGTGCAATCATGCAAAATGACACAAAAATTGAGAATTTGAAAGCGCTCACCGATTTTACCCGGGAATATGGCATCTATTCGTCGGGCACCTCCCGGATCGTAGAAGACGACAATCAAATCGCGCCTCCACCCGATGCGGTATACGGAAGCAATTATGGCATGTCCGGACGTCCATCTCCGAAAACCAGACCCGGCGTTTGTATCCCCTGGGAAGAGAAAATCAGAGAACTACCGGATATCTCCGGAGATAAAGATCTCGTGCAGCACATTTGGGAGGACATCGACCAGTTCGGCAATATGTTCATCTGGCAGTGTCTCCTCTCGTTTTAAACATCTTTCCTCTTAACTGAAGTTATCATTCATTCTATAGGCCCTTCCGCGAAAAACCGGAAGGGCTTTTGTCTCTCCAATGAATACACGTTAAACTGCCGACATCATTTACCGTAAAAAATAATTAAAACCAATTTTTAACTTGTATATGATCAAATTAATATCTAAAATGTAATTTGACCGGACTCGGCTTTTGTCTGGCTCGGGGGTGCCCTGGGCGCCAATTGATTCTGGCCGGTGAGGAAGACACTGACGCAGGCCTTTTCGTCATGGGTGTATGCTCACTGGGGCAGCTTTTACTCACAACTGGCTCCTGACAGCCACACCGGATAAGATAATCGAAGGTGTGGACCTTGTAGGCGGTCCGGGACTTGCTGGAATGATTTCGGTAGCCATTTGTCTTGTCTTTTGCCTATGTATCGGTCTGACATTCAGGCAGAAGAAAAACAGCACTTCTGAATATCGAACATAACATTTATTAAACACGAAAATATAGTCAAATTCTCAATGAACAACATAGCAATATTCCCCTCTGGCAAACAGCAAACATCTCAAGAACATGACTGTCTATCACGACGGTCATTCCTTCAAAGGCTCGGACGAACGACCGCCTCATGGCCCTTACTTCCATTTTTAACAAAGTGCCAGGGAGAAAAAGATCAAAGGCCCAACATCATCATGATCATGGTCGATGATCTGGGTATCGAGGGATTGAGCTGTTACGGTAGTACCTCTTATCAAACACCCCGGCTGGACACTCTGGCCCAAACCGGCATTCGGTTCACCCATTGCCATTCCACACCCCTGTGCACACCGTCCCGGGTTCAGCTCATGACCGGGCAGTACAATCACCGGAATTATACAGAATTCGGCACACTTCCGCAGGGATCGACTACCTTTGCTCATCTCCTTAAAAAAGCCGGTTATGCCACCTGTGTTGCTGGGAAATGGCAGCTCATCGGACACTACGAGGGAAGCAATTATCGCGGTAAGGGATCGACACCAGTAGAGGCTGGTTTTGACGAATACTGCCTCTGGCAGGTGCAGACCCTGGGATCACGATACTGGGATCCGGTCATCGAACAAAACGGTGAATTTCATCAAGACCTCCAGGGACGATACGCTCCCGACATCTTCTGTGCCTATATTAATGATTTCGTAAAACGCCATCGGTCGAGACCCTTTTTCATCTATTACCCCATGGTACTCACCCATGCCCCTTTTATCCCCACACCCGACAGCCCAGTCTCAGAAGAGATGCGTCATAAAGGAAACAAAATATATTTTCCTGACATGGTGGCCTATATGGATGGCATCGTGGGCCGCATCGTCAAGAATCTGGATGATCAGGGATTACGCCAAAACACACTGATCCTATTCACCACCGACAACGGTACAGACAGACGGATTCAGTCTCGATGGAACAATCGCATTATACAGGGTGGAAAGGGACACACGACTTCCACAGGCACACATGTGCCTTTGATCGTCAACTGGCCACTGAGGACACCACCCGGAAAGGTGAATAACGATTTAATTGATTTCACCGACTTTCTTCCAACTTTGTTGGAAGTCGCTGGATATCAGATGGAGAGCGGCGAAGCCAGGGACGGCCGAAGTTTTCTGCCCCAAATATTGGACAGGCCGGGTCAATCACGAGAGTGGATCTTCTGTCATTATGATCCCAAATGGGGCCAATGGAAAAAGAAGCAATTTGTCTACGATAAACGCTGGAAACTTTACAATACCGGTGAGCTCTTCGATCTTGAGACTGATCCTGAGGAAGATAATCCCATTCCTATCACCATTGAAAATAGTGAAGCATCTGAAGCAAGAAACCGGCTCCAGGTTGTCCTGGATTCCATGAAGGAGTAGCCTGCATTGAAGTGGATGGAATTCCATATTTCCCGCAAGGCACGGGATCACTATCGATTCGACGACGTCATTGCGGCGTTTGATGGTCGCGTCATTTTTGCGAATTTTCATGCGGCACGCGTATTTGCGCAAAGGATGAACGAGACCAGGGATCTGGTTCGGTACCCCGAGCGAGCCATCCAAGCAAGCCACCTCTACACCATGGGATTGATGGATGAAATATTCCATGAAATCCTGAATTTGTACAGAGAACAGAAAAATCCAACGGTTGTTGCCGATGCGCTGAACTGGCTCGACCACCAACTCGGCCGAAAAAACATAGACCGAACCTTAAGGGTCTTCCTGAATACATTCCCGCCGATACCGGTCTATCGGGAGGAGATGGATCCGGAAGTCTATTTTAATTCTGAGATCGAAGGAACACCCTGTCGAGAGATCCTCATGGAAGAGATGCTCATGCTCTGGCTCGCCCATAATAATCCAGCCATGTCACCTTTCCAGGAACTCTTCGATGATCAACGTCTCGATAAAGAGACAGAATACCATAAAATGAATACCCAGCTACATGCATTTTTCCAAAGTCAGCCACCTTTCGGTCCCGACCAACAGAATTTTATCGACATGCTCAGGGACCCTGCCATCGCCGTACCCAACTCGTTGCCGGGCCAGTTGGAGTATATCATGAAAAAATGGGGCGGTCTGCTCGGCTCCCTCCTCTATCGGCTACTTAAAACCTTGGATTTCATCCAGGAAGAAGAGAAACCCCGGTTTCACGGACCCGGTCCCCCCACGTCCTTTGATATTCATGGAAAGTGGGATGAACCCGAACGATTCAGCGAAGATCTGGACTGGATGCCCCGGGTTGTTCTCATCGCTAAAAATGTCTATGTCTGGCTGGACCAGCTTTCCAAGCAGTACGGGAAACATCTCTATCGACTGGATCAAATACCCGACGATGAACTGGAAATTCTGACCAGACGAGGATTCACGGCCGTCTGGCTCATCGGATTATGGGAACGAAGCCAGGCTTCGAAACGGATCAAGCAACTCTGCGGGAATCCTGACGCCGAAGCGTCGGCCTACTCCCTTTACGATTATCAGATTGCACAGGATTTGGGAGGTTGGGAGGCTTTCGAGAACTTGAAGCAAAGGGCCTCTATAAAGGGCATTCAAATGGCCGGTGACATGGTCCCCAACCATACGGGTATTGATGGGAAGTGGGTCGGCCAACATCCGGACTGGTTCTTATCCCTCAACCACAGCCCCTATCCTTCGTACCGGTTCAGCGGACCCAACCTGTCTTCTGATGACCGGATGGGCATTTATATTGAGGACCATTACTTTGATCGATCCGATGCAGCCGTGGTATTTAAACGGATCGATTTATTAACAGAAGATGAAATCTACATCTACCATGGAAATGATGGTACCAGTATGCCCTGGAACGATACGGCCCAGCTCAATTTCCTGAATCAGGAAGTACGAGAGGCCGTCATCCGGTCGATCCTGAACGTGGCACGCCATTTCCCCATCATCCGGTTGGATGCGGCCATGACATTGGTCAAAAAACATATTCAGCGTCTGTGGTTTCCGGAACCCGGGAGCGGGGGTGCGATCCCTTCCAGAGCAGAACACGGACTGTCAAAGGGCGAGTTCGATGGAGAGTTGCCCAAGGAATTTTGGCGGGAAGTTGTCGATCGGGTGGCTCAGGAAGCACCCGGCACACTGCTTCTGGCAGAGGCATTTTGGATGTTAGAGGGATATTTCGTACGCACTCTGGGCATGCACCGTGTGTACAACAGTGCATTTATGAATATGCTGAAAATGGAACTCAATGCCGATTACCGGAACGTGATCAAAAAGACCCTGCAATTCAATCCGAAAATTTTAAAACGGTTTGTCAACTTCATGAGTAATCCCGATGAGGACACCGCCATTGCCCAGTTCGGAAGGAACGATAAGTACTTCGGCGTCGTCACGATGATGGCCACCATGCCCGGCCTCCCAATGTTCGGCCATGGGCAGGTCGAGGGACTCACCGAAAAGTATGGTATGGAATACCGTCGGGCGTATTGGGAAGAAACACCGGACCAGTCCCTCATCCATCGTCATGAACGGGAGATCTTCCCCCTCCTGAAGAAGAGACACCTGTTTGCCCATGTGAATAACTTTCTTCTTTACAATTTTTATTCGCAGGATGGTTGTGTCGACGAGAATGTCTTCGCCTACTCCAACAGGTCCGGTAACGAAAAGGCTCTGGTGATCTACCACAACTGTTTTGCACAAACACAGGGCTGGATACACACATCCGTTTCTTTTGCCGTAAAATCGGAAATCCATCGGGAAAGCACGCTGGTTCAGCACAAGATAGGTGAAGGATTGGCATTACATAATGACGACAGATATTACACGATTTTCATTGATTTTGTCACGGGTTTGGAATACATACACAGCAATTCTGCTTTGTGGGAACAGGGATTATTTGTTGATCTGCCGGCGTTCAAGACCCATGTCTTCCTCGATTTTCGGGAGGTCATGGACGATGAGAAACATCCTTACAGTCAACTTGCAGAAATGCTCGACGGGCGAGGGGTTCCTGATATCGAGGAGGCCATGACAACCCTACTGTTGAGACCCATACGCGATCCCTTCCGGAAGGTGTTGCTCGCCCTCTTAGAAAAGAATACCGGTAGATCGGTGCAGTCACAGAAAGATGCTTTTAAACGAGAATTACTTCCCCTCATGTCCCATTGTTTTAAGGCCATAAAGACGTTTAACGACGGTCACGGCAACATAGATGATATTTTAAAAGAAATCAGAGTGAAAAATGATGTGTTCATATCAATCCTCAATTTAGATAAGGAGAAACCTCTC
>CAZYTI010000372.1:0-5154 GCA_964650065.1 uncultured bacterium | reverse complement strand
GAGGTTGAGAAGCAATTGAACAATGCCATTGGATCTAAACAAAACGATCTGATCTTCCGGCGCGTGCTCTCCAGTTTCTATCTCAAAGCCGGTCGTTATGCAGAGGGTCTGGAGGTGGCCAAAGAGATGGAGATCTTCACTGAGAAAAACAAACAAGGCGAAGCATTGTATCGATTCGGACAAGAAGCATTCCGTTCGGGTGCACCGGCGATGTCTGCCAAGGCCTATCAGAGTATTCTGGAATTGAATCCTCAGTTCCGGCTCACGGAACGGGTCCTCTACGGCCTGGCCCAATGTCATGAAGCTTTGGAAGCTTATCATGAGGCCACGGAGGCCTACCAGAGGGTGTTTGACGAATTTGGCGATAGTCGGAACGCGACCCTGGCGAAACAGTCCATATACAGAAAGGGCACGATCCAGAAGGACGATCTTTTCGATTTGCAGGGTGCCATTGAAACATTTCGAATTCTGACAAATCGTTTTCCTGCACACAAAGAAAGTCTTGACGGCCGTTTGGCCATGGGGAGTTGTTATATTGCCAGGGGCGATCTCGATCAGGCCGAAACCATTTTTCGCGAGACGATGCAAAGACTCAGGAATAA
Organism: uncultured bacterium; assembly: GCA_964650065.1. Classification (GTDB taxonomy): domain Bacteria; phylum Zhuqueibacterota; class QNDG01; order QNDG01; family DSAB01; genus CAZYTI01. The sequence continues at coordinate 4,552 of CAZYTI010000372.1, read as the reverse complement.
AGACCGGATATGGATTCGGGCCATGGTTCGACTGGCCGAGGTCTTGTATTTAAAGTGCCAGTTTGACGAGACACTTTCGCTGTTAGAGGATCTCTCTTCCAAAGATCTGAGCCCGGATGCCATACAGGAGCCGACTTTCAACGACGGCTTGAATCTCCGACTGTTTCTCCAGGAACATTCCCGTCGAGCATCGGAACAACTCCAATATCTGGCCAGGGGAGAACTTCTTATCTATCAACGACAATATGAACGGGCCCTGACGGCCATGGACAGCCTGCTGATGACCTGGTCCAAAGATCCGTTAACGGCCGATGCTTTGTATAAGAAAGGGGAGATACAGATCCGATTGAGCCGGTTGGAGCAGGGCATGGCCAGCTTCGATACCCTTTTAGCCCGTTTTCCAAACCATCTTTTGGCTGACAAGGCACTGGAACGTATCGGCTGGATTTATGAGAAAAGGGGAGATTCTAAGAAGGCCCTGGAGCGGTATGAAATCCTGCTGGTCACATATCCTCAGAGCTTTCATTGTGATGAAATTCGCCGGAGGATTCGGGAAATTGAAAGGGAAAACAAGTGATTCAAAAAATCATGAAAATATTTTTTATCATGATTGTCTGCGGGATGGTACCAGTACAGGCCCAAAACATCTTGATACCTATGGACCTGAGTCAGACGGATCATCTCAAGGCCTATGGCGTTGCCTATTGGAGTCTGGAGCAGGGGATCAATATCGAGTGGCTCCTGAATTACCGGGGTGGGTCTTTTATGCTTCGGTATGATGATAGCATCGCGAGACAGTGTCGTATTCGGGGTGTGCGTTTTGAGAGTTTGAGCGGATCTGAAGTCGCCGGTATCTTCAGTCACATCGAGGGAAACAACATGGAGGTGATTCTTTTAGAGAAGGCACCCTCCATTGCGGTTTACACACCTCCCAATAAACAACCCTGGGACGACGCCGTCACCATGGCGCTGAACTATGCAGAGATGCCCTATGAAACTCTCTGGGATGAAGGTGTGCTCGGAGGGGAGCTCAGCAAGTACGATTGGCTTCACCTTCATCACGAAGACTTTACAGGACAATACGGAAAATTTTATGCCTCTTACAGCAATGCTCAATGGTATATCCAGCAGCAGCACCTCTTTGAGGCCGAAGCAAAACGCTTGGGTTACGCCAAGGTCTCGGAGTTGAAATTGGCTGTGGCCAAGACGGTGAAAGAATACGTATTTCGGGGCGGGTTCCTGTTCGCCATGTGTTCAGCGACAGACTCGTATGATATCGCTCTTGCGGCTGAGGCTACGGACATATGTGATGAGGTCTTTGACGGCGATCCCATCGATCAGGACTATTCCGAGAAGCTCGATTATAATCGCTGTCTTGCCTTCCAGAATTTCAGTCTTTTTACACACCCGACGATTTACGAATTTTCTGACATCGACACGACGCCCCAGGATCGTACGGCGGTTCGACAACCCCAGGATGATTATTTTACGCTATTCGAGTTTTCGGCAAAATATGATCCCGTACCGACCATGCTCACACAAAATCATGTGTCTGTCATCCATAACTTCATGGGTCAGACCACTGGATTTCACAAAGCCTTGATCAAGCGATCAGTTGTCATCATGGCAGAGAAAACGGGCGACGATGAAGTGAAATACATCCATGGAAATGTGGGCAAGGGGACCTTCACCTTTTTAGGAGGACACGATCCCGAGGATTACCACCATCTGGTGGGTGATCCTCCGACCGAACTCTCTTTGCACAAGAATTCTCCCGGCTACAGGCTGATATTGAACAACATTCTCTTCCCGGCGGCGAAGAAGAAAAAGCAGAAAACCTGAGAATTTTTCATACTCCCCTTTGTCATTTCGAGTCCCCCATGTTTTCAGGGGGCGAGAAATCTTTAAGACGTTCGGTTATGAAGATTTCTCAGTCGTCTCGATTATCAATCTTTCCACAATATCAGCCAATTTTAATAGTGATCCTTTATAATCCGGTTCGGGAATGTTCACAACCAATCCATTGCGAATAGAGTTACTCATGGCCAGGGATGCACCCTGGTGTTCTATGCTATCCAGTGTTAAGAATGTTTTCATGCCCAGACGGCCTGCAACCATGTCGTTCACCGGATCGTTGCCTACCATCATACAGGATTTAGGCTGTTTGGCAATTTTTTGACAGATTTCCTGATAATACGCGAGGCTGGGTTTGCAGGAGGACATATTGGTAGCGTGGGTCACCAAATCAAAGGAGACATTTTCCAGACCTGCCCAGCCCAGGCGTTTCATTTGGATGTTTTCCGGCCATAAGGGATTTGAGGCGATAACCAATTTTAGATTTTTGTTCTGTAGTTGATGCAGGACAGTCTTTACACCGTCAAATCTTGTAACCAGAGTTTCAAATTGATCAAACTCCGTCGTATAAAAATCTGAAAAACGATTCCATAGTTCTTCCCGGCGATCTTGAAAATCCCGGGAAAACAGGTCCATGAAATAGTCGGCATTGGACTTTTTACCATTATTATTCATAAGCGCCTGGGTGCTTGAAACGATCCGCATACGGAACGAATTAAAATCCATGATATCCTGAAACCTGCGAGCGATTTGGAGCAGATAACGCTTGAAGAATTCAGTCTCATCAAAAAAAAGGAGCGTGTTGTCCAGGTCGAAAAGAATTGCTTTTAACATATGTCTGCTCGATTTTGTTCTATTTAGATCATGCTGTGAGCTGGTTTATCATAATGTATGGGACAGTGCATCCTAATGAATTTGTTTATACTTTTATACCTGTCCGGGAATGGATTAGAGATTTCTTAATGCTTCGGGAGGCTGAAAATCTGGAAAATGCTGATTAATGGTTTTTTTCAATATTTTAGCATTTTCCATTTGCCCATGCTGGATTTCATATAGTGCCCGCCAGGCCAACATCTTTGAGACGAAGTTTTTAATCATATCGGAATAGCGATTGGATTTCCTGGAAAATCGGATGGATAGATTAAAATTTTCAAAATCGTTCAACGGCACATATTCATTTGATGCCACCACACGGAAAAAGAATAGATCCGGCACAATTTGTAATCCCGGAGGCAAAATTAACTCTCCCCGCCGGAATTCTCCTTCCACCAGCTCCGGGGCGATAAAAACGGATCGATCTTTCATATTGGTCTCGATCAGCCGGGAGATGAGCCGTCGGTATCTCTGTTCCAGAATCGATGCATTGTAATCTCCGCCATGTTCGAAGGGTCCCAGTGCCTTCAGGAAGGAGGCGATCTCGATTTCCACATTCTGCATGACCACTGGATAGTTATTTTTCATTTGGTCGAAATACCAGGACCGCCGTAATAGTTCTTTATCAATGATAGCCACATCCTTTCGGAAGTTCTCGACAAACTGAAAATAGTAGGCAGGAGAGATGAGGTAATCCCATTGATAACTCATGAGTACTCCATCCACGGGAAGAGTTTGTAGGGCCTGTTTGGTATAATCCTCAAAGATATAAACATCGCTTTGGTCTGCTTTTGAATAATTTTGCGTGACTTCCCACACAGAAGTCAAGACAATGATACCGGTAATAATCCATCGCCAGTTTTGTTTTTGGACGAATCCGACGATCCAGTGGACACCAAAAGCGATCCACATAGCAAAAACAATATAGGCCAGAAGAAAGTAAGCGTCCAGATCGTGGATATCATAGTTAATAGCATAAAATACCGTCGATATAAATGTGACGAGCATGAAGACTGCAAACCTGGTATTTCGAATGAAAGATGAATAGATGCCCAAAACACCAAAAATCAAACCGATCCAGGTAAATTCTGAGGGAAAATTTTTCAAAAAGGTATTTAAGTTGTTCATAGCCACTTGTGAAGAGGAAAACATCCATACCCGGTACTGCTTCCCGGATGCGTGTCTCACAAGATTTTCCCAATTCACCGGATTTCCCCAGTTGAGTGTGGGACGTCCTGCTGCTCTCAGGGGAAGGTACAGATAAATGAGGCCGGCAACGATTGTGAAGACACATCCTAAAAGGAATAAACGCTTCCAAATGTGGCGGCGGAAACCCTCTTTTAAGAAAAACAGGTATGCCGTGCCCGGAAGAATCAGGATGATGGTCATATGATTGGTAAAGCCCAGGGCCAGGGCTACGGTGACCCACATCCAATCTCTGAAAGATGGCTGTTCTGCCAAATAAATTCTGATGAGTAAATACAGGACAAGGGTGATGATGGCCAACTGCAGGGAATACACCTCAACCGATGTGGCCTGGAGCCAATAGGTACGGCTGAAAGCCAGGCTGATGCTACCCGCGATGCAAGCGATCATTTTTGGGTAAAAAGAGATGATTGTGTCTGCCCGGCCATTCGGTTTTTCATGTGCATGAGGTCTCTTTTTTATTTTTTGACGAGGCTTCACTGAAGCGATGTGCTGAATGCCGAGGATGAGCGTTTTCAGGATTATAAAAACACCCAGCACACACCAGATGAGTGATAGCAGATTGGATTTCAAAATGTTGGATTGGGGGACAGGACATCGGGAAAACAGGTGGCCCAGA
>CAZYTI010000371.1:0-5154 GCA_964650065.1 uncultured bacterium | reverse complement strand
TAAAAAATGTCTTGACTTTTAACTAAAAAACTTTGTGGCATAAGAATTTCTCAGGAAAAAACTTAAATGTCAAATAAAATCCCTTACTCGGATTCCAACCGCTGTAGAGCATATTCTGCCACTTCACTGACTTTAAAATCAGGATGTTCAGTAAACGTTTGGATTATCTCTTTGGGTATCGACAAACGTGATTCAGCATAAAGGAACAATACGCAAACTTTTATCCAATAGGCGTCTTCTTTCAACAGTGCTTGGAAGACGTGCTCTTCTGATTCGACGGGTGTCTCTCCTATTTCCTGAAAATGGTCGTCGGATTGTTTTTGTGTTGCATGTTCGACGATTTCGATGACTTTTCTTTTTATCTGTCCTCCCAAGGTGTTGTCCAGGTATTCCAATGCGTTTGCCTGAAGGGTCACATTCTCACTGATAATGGCCCTGTAGGTATTGTACATATCGGTCGGCGTATGTTCCAGTCCGAGAAGAATAAAAACAATTTCCAAATTTTCGGATAACCGTTCTTCCAAAGCTTTCAACAATAATTGCCAGATCTTTTGAACCCGATCGGAATTTTTTTGTGTAGCCCATAATCGTTCTTCGAGGGCATGGGAATGGGTGAGCGTGGTTAGAAAGGACAATGTTTGAAAATATTTTTGGATCTCCTGTACAATGGTGTTTTCAATATGGTGTTTATCAAATTTCAAGGATGGAAATGTGTTTCGTAATTTGCTTAAAGCTTTGATGACACGAAATCTTAGAAACAGATCTTTTTGGTCTGTATGCTTTAAGAGCAGATTGACGGATTCCTGCGTCCCGATATGGGAAAGCACTTTGGGAATTTGCAACCTCACCTGGCGATCTTCTTCGATATTACTCAGAAATGAATCGAGACTTTCAAGAATATCATTGCCATATTTTGCTAAAGATTCTCTTGTCACACTTCGAATCAGTTTGGTGTCTAAATGATGCATCAGGCTCGGTATGAAAATCGGATCGGCGGTTCTTCCCGCACTGATGATGGCACTCTCTACGACCTTGATAGATGAATCGTTGAACAGATTGGTGAGAAAGGAGTATAATTTTGGATCACCGGCAATTCCGATGATTTTTGCCAGATTGATTTTAGTAGATTCTGTCTCTGAACTGTCGGTTCGTGTTAAATCACAAGTTTCAGTAAATTGATTGAAAATTTGACTGAAATGCAGTTCTTTTTTCAAATTTCCATCTTCGTTTATTTCGTGAGCTGCGCACAATAGGGCAGCGATCCGAACTTGATAATCTTTGTGCTTTAGTATTTCATTTAAAGTTGCCTCTCTATTTGAGACCCGCTTGAACAGGTATCGCAGGGCTGCGACTTTGACTTCAAATTCACTGTCTTCGATTAGGGATTGAACATCATGGGTGAAATCGATTGTGCTGTACGGGGTCATATTCTTAAGCACCTGAATTTTAATATGGGGTGACTCGTGGCGAATCAGTTTTTGATAGCTGGGAATCAGCCGTTCATTTCTTACATCCTCGATGAGTTTCAGAACGTACAATATCTGTTTCTCATTGCTTCCTTCCAATACACGGATGAAACTCTCAATGACCGAAGCATCCTCGAAGTTCAGTGTCTGTTCGTTTAAGTCGATGGACCGTTTCTCGAGGGCAACTCGGAAGGCGTTTTTGTATTCTGATTTTATCCGTAGAATGAAAACCGCCCAGAGGACAATAAATCCGATGACGATCAGGCTGAGATACTGCTGAGAGAGACCCAATTGGCCGGCCAATACGATCAGGAGCAAACCCCCCATGCCTGTGGCCAGACTGTCTATGGCCACGTCAATAAAGGTCTTGCTCTTGTTCTTCACTCCACTGGGTATGGGAAGAATGAGGAGTTCGATCCCTGAACGATTTATCGATTGTTTGAAGCCGCCATCGCTGACTTTCATCACGATGGCCGACCATAACGCCGGATGCATGAGGATACCGATAGATCCGATAAAAATACCCAGAGGCAAAAAGAAGAGCGACGCAATCACGCCTAAGACCTTCATGATTCGCCGGGTTAAAAAGAGTTGAATAATGAGAGATGCGATGCCGAGATTCGAAAGCCAGAAACCGAAAAACGCCATCAATTGATCTTCGGTTTCAATGTGCTTTGTGGCCATGGCACTGAATTGATAATGAACGAAGGTTGCCACGATAACACCAACACACACGATTCCGGCCAGGAGCGATAGGTGACGTGATTTGAGAATGCTCTTGAAGCCGCTTTCATCGCCATAGGTTTTGGCGACACGTTTTTCCTGGGCCAATTTTTCGGCATAACTGAAACGTGCTGTTTTTTCCCAAACCTGAGTGAGAATGAGCGTACAGAGAGATAAAAATCCGATACAGAAAAAGATCATATTGCTCGTGCCGATGAAACGAACGAGAAAATTGGTTAAATAACCGCCAAATATGCCTCCTGCAATACCACCGGCGCCGATGAATCCAAAAAGGCGTTTGGCCTCTCTGGAATTGAATACATAATTTGCCAATAACCAGAATTGGGATGTGGCCAGAGCACCAAACAGGGCCACCCATACATAGAAAGTAAAGAAGAACCATCTTGCGCGATAATCATAAAAGAGCATGACCCAGATGAGGATGAGACAGGCGATCCAAAAGAAGGTCGTGTAGAGGATGAGCTTATTGAACTGAATTTTTTTTGCGAATAGGGAATAGATAGTGATTAGGATTGTGGCAAAAACAGCGGTCAATACAAATGCATAGGGGAGTTTGCTTATACCGAACCGGGTGAGCAGGAGTGAATCGCGCAAAGATTTAAGAATCAGCAATGAAGCGATGATGAAGAATATATAGATGAACATGAGAAGCGCTTTTTGTTCTTCTCCCTGCCGAATGTCGAAGAGTTTATTGAAAAGTCTATTCAATTTGTCGGTATCCAAATTATTTACCACAGATTCTCACAGAAGAACACGGATAAAAAAGGATATAGGATTTGGTAAACACTGATACAGCAGTTTAATTTTCTTAATTTCAGGATTGTTTCTAAAATTAAATTTTTCTCTGTGTTGTTCTGTGACATTCTGTGGTTTATTGATTTATTGGAGCATCACCTTCCTGAGTCGGAATGAGCTTTTTATTTTCTTTGCCGATGCGAAATGCGAGTATCAGCCAGATGATTATCAGACCCACATTGAACAGGGCAAAATGTTTGGTTTGAAAGGCGAGTAAAGTGGTTCCAAGTAACACCAGGGCGGCGGATAATAAGTCGCCGGCCCGCCAGAAAAAGGTGTCGATGGCCTGTTTGGCCTTGTATTTCTCTTCCCGCGTTGTGGGTAGAAATAGTATGTGACGTACGGTGTTCTGGAGAGAGTAATCCGTTCCGTTCTCTGCCGTCTTGGCCAATCGAATAATCGTTAAAACCGGAAAGAAAATGATGAAAAAATAACCCGTCAGAGCAATGAGGGGCAATATGAAGAGGGCGATTCGAATCCCTGCATATTTTAATACACGTGAGACGATAAACAGTTGTAATATGAGACCCAAAATATTGACTCCGGTATAAAAAATACTATAAAAACCATCGATATATTCTTTCACCCAGTCGCTTTTATATTCATCTGCATGACCCGTTGCTCTCGCCAGATCGGTCGTGCTCAGTTGATCAAAAGTGACTGCTACGGCCAGGGCTTCATTGTCCGGCTCCTCGGACTTCAATTTTTCCAGAGCGTGGTTCGCTGCTTCCTCCTGGACTTGGGATGTTTGTACCTCTCGTTTGGCCGTATTCTCAACGGTCTGGCCAAGGATATATTCTCCTGTGGTGTTTACCCAATTTAAGAAGAATATTAGAAATGCAACCATGAGCAAATATTTGTTTTTGAGAACCAGTTGGAATGCACCTTTTTTGCTGAAAGGTTCATCGGGTGTTTTTTGTTTCTTAGTCGTGCTTTGACTTCTCTCCCGGGAATCGATAATATTTGTGATGATCAAACTTGACAGTAATAGACCGCCGGCCAGCAGTAAGAGCTGATAAATGCCCAGTGGAGCGATCAATATTCTATTAATAATTCCCCCTAACACAGCACCGAGGGATGCTCCGAAACCGATGATGACAAAAATTCTTTTCCCTGCCTCCGGTGTATACAGGTCGTTGGAAAAGGCCCATAATTGGGCCGGCAGCATTAAATTGAAAATACCGATCCACAGGTAAAAGATGACACCCAGGGGGACTCTTGACAATGCCAGTATATAAAAGAGGGCGAGACAGCTGGCAAAGAAAATAGTCACGATATTGATGAGGCGTCGGCGTGGAACACGACTGGCAATCTTGGCATAGAGGGGTATGGCGCCTATCAATAAAATAACCTGTCCCGCTGCCGTCAAGCTTTTCACCACTGCGCCACTGAGCTCACCAAATCCCCCGGAAAGGATGAGGGCCTCCCGGACGGGCTTCATAATATAATAGGAGGTAAAAATGAGGAAAATATTCAATGCCAAGAGTAGTGCATTGGGTCCTTCACCGGCACGAACTTCGGTGAAGAGGTTGAGAAATCGTTCGATTGGGCTTTTAGATTTTGACTGCATATTGAATTCTCCCACAAGTGGTTATTGTTTAAGTTTTTGATGCAATCCGTTTTTCCAAATCAATCGGCAGTTTGATGGTAAAAAATCGTTTATTTCTTGACACCTATATTTTCAACCAACCGTATAGGGGACTCAATTTTTCCAGTGACTTCATGGACTTTAATAGTCATCTCATTCGATGTGACCTCAATGATATAGTAATGATAAATTTCTTCCTGTCTGGCAATACGGACGTCCAAACCCTCACTTTTAAAGTGCTGTTGATATTTGATCTGCTTTTTTGTATTGACCGGTTTGCGTAAAGGCACACCTCCTCCACCTCCCACGATAAAATGTATTTTTCTCCCTTCATCAACGTCGAGTATATTGTGCTGATACAGATGATCGTGACCGGAGAGAACGACTCGAACACCATATTTTTGGAAAAGATTCAGCAGTCGATGTCGTTTCTCGATTAAGTTTCTACCGTTGTCTTCATCTAACCAGTCTCTATGATGCATACCGAAGGTGATGGGGGGGTGATGCATGACAATGATTTTAAAAGGTTTATCAGACTTGCCGAGCTGATTTTCTAACCAT
>CAZYTI010000370.1:0-5154 GCA_964650065.1 uncultured bacterium | reverse complement strand
CCCTGCACACGATAAGACCAAGGTCATTTTACCACAGCCATGCCGCCAACAGCCCGTGGGGGGGATAAATTCCATCCGAAAACATTTGGCTGTGGAATTTAGGGATCAGGGATTGTTTGATGTTTAATCGCTTTACTGGAAAATAACATTAAAATTCTAGTAAAACTAGTACTAACATATTAAAATCTTAGGTTTTGGTTACTGTATAGCGATAAAAAAAGGAGAAGTAAACAATGGAAAATTTATTTAAAAATAGACCATGGTCGGCCACGTTTATTTTTTCCATAGGAGGTGGAATATTTCTTTTTTTTAGCAACGTACCTTTCAATTTATGGTATTTTATCTGGTTGGTTCCTTCTGTTTTCATCATTCTTGGTTATTTTTGTTCCCGGTTTCAAATATTAGTTGCTGCTCTTTTACTTTCTGTGATCGGTTCTTTAAGTTTGTTAAAAGTAATCTGGTCACCGGTTCTTATTGGAATGATTAGTCTTTATTGGACGATACTTTACCTAATCATTCTCTATATCATCAGATATTTTTCCCGTAAACTATCACCGTTATTACTGGTTCTGATTCTCCCTTGTTTGCTGATAATTCTTGAATATCTGATGTCATTTTCACCTATTGGCACTGCTCTTTCATGGAGTTATCTCGTTTATCAACTACTTCCACTCATACAAATAACTGAACTAACGGGAATTTATGGAATTACTTTCATAATTGGTTTTATCGGATCAACATTGGGCTTAATAGCAATCCATCCCAAGGAAATACTTTTCTGGCGAAAGACTGTAATAATTTCCGCTGTTTTGTTTGTGATTGTGTTAATCTATGGAATCGTTAAATTACATCAACCATACTCTGAAGAAGTGATTGTGGCTGCTGTTCACGCACCGACCGAAATGGGTAGGTCCGAATCATTTCAGGAAATTATGGATAGAGTTGAAGCTTATCGTCCATTAGTGAAAAAGTGTGCAGCGCAAGGTGCTAAAATAGTCGTCTGGCCAGAAATGACTCTCTCATTTAGCAAGAATTATCAAGATAGTCTTATGTCCCTATTATCGACACTTTCCATCAAAGAACAAATTTGGCAAACCATAGGATTTTACGATTCAATCCGTAATCTCAATATATTGCGGGTATTTAATCCCCAGGGCGATTTCGTTGGTGAGTATCATAAACATCACCTAGTAACCTTAATGGAAAAGTCTAATCCAGGTAATGTTCCTCCTTTAGTTGTAAAAACTGAATTCGGTGTTTTAGGCGGGCTAATTTGCAATGATGACACTTTCACTGATATTGGTCGACAGCTCGGACGAAGTGGTGCGCAAATAATAGCGGATCCCACTTGGGACTGGAAAGCCGTTTATGTAAAACATTCACATATTGCCCGTTTTCGTGCAATTGAAAATAACTATTCCATCATCCGAGCTACACATGGAGGCTTATCACAGCTCATTGATCCTTGCGGTAGGATAATCAAACAGCATTTAGTTCTTGAGCAACCTGAGCAAGCATTAATTGATAAACTTCCTTTGGGAAAATCTAAAACATTTTATGCCAGATTTGGAGATGTATTTGTTTTTTTAAATATTATTGGATTAATAGTAATTTTTATAACTTCTTTTAAGAAAAAAAATAGTGATGATTGCTACGCGCGAAGGGTATAAATTTCATCCCGTAGGGAGGATAAACTCAATCAATTAGGCAGCACTCCTCCTATAATGATTACATAAACCCGTGGGGTTGATTTAGTCCATCCGTCAAGCTGCCTCCCGATAATATTCATGATTCAATTCACATAAATTAAAAAAGCCAACCTCCAAAAGGATGCACTTCACCTCTTGAATTCGGCTTAAAATTTTCTTACTCTCCCAACAATGTTGCCTCCACTAAAGTAATTCACTTCTCCCCAAGAGCGGTAAATTCCCCTTAGTCGGTTGGCTTCAAATGTCTATGTGTGACTGAAAAATAATCTATTGTTAGGTGAAATGCAAGTAGAATTCGGTATTTCGGTCTTTCCTCTCTGGACTCCCCCAGAACACCTCTATTTTCGAAAAACTATGCCCCCTGGGGCCGTTTTATTTACAAACTCAGTGTAAGGCATGGTAAGGTATGACTGTACAGTTTTCAGCCTCTACCGCTGTAAAATTAATTTTTTTGTTTCTATAAAGTCACCAGCCGTAAGGCGATATAGATAAATTCCGCAAGTTAATCCTTCCGCTGTCCATTTCACTTGATATTCTCCTGCCACTCGCTGCCCGCTTATAAGAGTCTCAATTTCTCTCCCGAGAAGATTAAATACTTTCAACGTAACCATGCATGATTTCGGCAGATTGAATCGAATCGTTGTTGTCGGATTAAAGGGATTGGGATAATTCTGTGCCAATGAGAAATGGTCGGAGACCGTTTGCGCTGTACCGGCTGATTCTATCCCCGTAATTAATTCTTCTGATGTAGCTACAAGCGCCCAGAGCGAGAGATGATCCGTCGTAATGGTGACGGTATTCAATACTGTATCAACCGTAACAGGAACAGATTTCCATTGCAGCACATTCCCGTCCCAATATGCAGCTCCAAGCTCCCCTTTCGAAACTCCCGCCGTCTGGAGAAGATTCGCCGTATAACCGAAATAGAGTGTCGCATTGTACTCAGAACCCGTCGTTTCAATATCGAGGTAATAGAGTGGATGGTCAAAGGCTGCAGCCGTGGGTACTTCTGAAGGTGCATTCTCAAGCTGTGTCACCGAAACCGTATCACCGGCTACTTCGCCGCCGGTAAATGAAATGGTAAGACTACCGCCCTCTATGAACGCAAATGAAACCATACTTGAATCGTCGGCAATTGTGACTTCTGCAGAACTGTCTGGCTTAGTGATTCTGACTTGCGTATCCATAGAAACCTGGGCGTATGTCCCACTTCCAAAATTCCCATTTCCGGCCGTAAAGGTTGCTGCAGCTGGAAAAATTTGCTGGACAGAAGCGTCCCAGATCCAGAAAATCATGGTATTCCCCGGTACAAAACCGTCTGTCGCTGTGGTCGCTGAATTGTCCAACCATGCCCAGAATCCAAGGGGCCAGTCCCCTGTCACTGCTGCCGCTCCAACACACAGGTCTCTATCGTATACCGCAATCTCATCCCCTTCCTCCAGCGATTCTCCATTTAACAACGCCTCCGATACTGAAATACTATAGGTACTGCCGGTCTGCGCCGTATACGTGAAATGGTCGATCGTGGGCAGGACCAGACCGGAAGCCAACAGATCCTGCACAACTTCAAGAGCTTTGAAACCATATCCTTCATAGCTGAACCCATCTGTATAAAAGGTCTCACTGCCACTAATATCTCTCGTTGTCGGGGGAGCGACAATAGTCGGTTCAATCTGCGTGTCCTCCCACCATTCATTCCAGCTTGTAATCATTATCATGTTCAGCTGAGGATCAACAAAGGGGCGCATTACTTTAATATATTCCTCCAATGTTGATGTTGATGCGGCGCCTGCGGTACTTTGACGCGGAAAATTCATGACCGCACTATCGAGATGCCGAGCACCAGATCCAGGATTCACATTCGGGATAAGCGGTATACCTGTGGATTTGTTGATACGATCCACACGACCACCCCCTACTGAAAGATCCCCGAAGAAATCGGTGTCAATTGGATACCCGTTGTCAACTATGATATATGGAGACACAGCGTCTACAAATTGCATATGTTCAGAATCTATTTCATTAAAATTTCCCTCATCACCAACGAGGTACAGATTATAACCGCGCGCCTGCAGATCACTGCGGATCCTGTCGAATGCCTGCACATAATTGCCGAGCCACATGCCGGAAAGGTACAAGAAGACAGCGGGACGTCCATCGATTATGAGGTAATTGGGGTGATAAAAAAAATTATCCGCAAAATAAATGAAATCACCGGCCAAATGTTCTTCCACTTCGTTATCGAAAGTAACCAGAGACGTAACACTATCCTGGAAAGTGTTCGCTGAGTGGAATAGTGCGAACCTGATATTCGTACCTGCCAGTTCAGGAAGTATGGCATGTTTTACGGTATTTCTAAGGAATCCCTCTGCCCAGTCAATCACCATAAAGTCGATCCCATAGGACCGCATCCATTCCAGATGCTGACGAATAGCGTGTCGATCATAACTGTTGTAATAACCGAGCATCGGCGGCTGTTTCGGCTGTAAATAATATCGGAAATACCCGGGCCACCCCGGTGGTATAGGCTCCCAATCTGTCGACCAATACCAGGGATAATAATAGACTCCGGTCAGATAGTCATTTTGAACTGTATGCATACGTCCCATAGCCGTTGATTCTGTCACACTATGATGACCTTCCTGGTCAATTGCCCGCAGCCGGTAATAATAATTCTGTCCGGCAGCGATATTGGCATCGGAATAGGTGGATGCAGGCGCCTGAAAAGTTGCGATTAACGTACTGCTGTCCATAGCGAAAGCACTTGAATCACCACGGTACAGTTCATATGTTACCTCACTGTCCTCACCCGGTTTCCAGGCAAGGTCGATGACCCCGGTACCTCCATACGCGCGGAGACCAACCGGCGCCGGTGGCGGGACAAACCCGACCGGGGCATCCGAATCCACGAGCCGCGCGTTGCCGTGAACAATCCCGTCATTCCCATTGGGGGTCAAGTCTAAGATCGTCGAATCGGCCTGATTGTCAAAATCCCAGTACGCCGCCAGACCCGATTCATTCCCGGTCAGCTTTTCATGCATCGCCGACGCAATCTCCTCCTGACTGCGGGCATAATCCCAGATGCGCAGGTCATCAATTTCCCCTTTCAAAACGTGAGGTCCATGATTGGGATACCAGGCATATCCGCCAATGCGCAAACTCATGGTGGTGTCGGGTTCATATGGTCCCACTATAATTCTTCGGTTTTTTCTCCGGATCCGGCCATTGAGGTACATTTTCAATGAATCGGTGTTATCGTACGTCACGGCAAGATGGTACCACGTCTCCGCATATATCACCGAGAAGGCATTCACATCCTCTCCAGACGACAACGTTGTCGCACGCAACGTCAGTGGGAATTCGGTATTGTACATGCCGAGATAATACCCGGTGTATATTCCGCTCCAAACCTGCCACCCATTCCGGTGAAACCTGCCACCTGTTC
>CAZYTI010000369.1:0-5162 GCA_964650065.1 uncultured bacterium | reverse complement strand
CATGATGGCTGTCCTCGGGTACGAAGTGTCTCCGGGCATAATCCACCACTTCGCCAGGGGAAATCTGTTCCTGCATACGGTAAATACGTTCACGAAAAGTATTATGGATGGGGGCCAGATCTTCGTAGACCTGGAAATGAAGGTAGGTGGAGGTCGTGCCGGGCTGTTCCCGGGTCATAAAGGCCCGACGTCTCCTGTAGAAGGCACCGAACACCGATTCCGGGCCGTCGGCTAACTCAAAATCCCCCGTGGCTCGGGGACGCACGAACGTGAAATAAGCATCGTAATCGATCTGGAAATAGAACCATATCTCATACGGGTAGATGGCATGGCCGACTTCACCCAACAAGCCGCTCCGTTCCCGCATGATCTTGCTGGGCTGCCCCAATCGAACGTACATCTCACCCCGGGCATCGTATCCCTGCGACGAATTCAGACTTCGGTATAGATTCCTGGCAATTTTGGCCCGTTGAAAGATTTTGGCGAAGAGTTCATTCTCCTCCGTGATGGGATTGGGATCTTCCTTTCTGAAGAATACGTGAAGTATACGTTCCGGTTTGCCTCCTGGCACTTCCAGGGCCTCTTCCAATCGTTTCCGATCCTGCTCGTCCAACAAAAAGCCCATCTCATCTTTAATCCGCTGCCAGAGATCGGGCTGTTCATTCGGAGAGATGTTTTCAAATAGTGCAACCATCAATCCGGTAATATCCGATTCATGATCCTCAATGTCATTCTCCCCAATGACCCGGGCCAGGTCATAATGGATATGCAGATCGGTCAGACCGGCGGATTTCAGAAGGGTCAATCCATTCTCAAATGTTTCCACTGCCGAAAAGGGTTCTTCCTGCTTCTCCTGGGATAGACCCAGCCAGTACCAGGCCGACCTTCCCGAGGCTTCCTGGAACAAACTGTCGACCTCCAAAACCTGTCGGGAATAAGACTCGGCAGCATTGTACTCCCTTTTTTCAAAGGCCGCCACGGCCTTCTCGTACAACGCCTGTACATCCTGTCGTTCATCGACGCCCGCATCTTGACGGACTATCTTGGCCTGAACTGAAACACCTGATATCAAACCAAGCAAACAAAGCAGACCGACTCTGATAAAGATGTTTCGACAAAATAAATATGGCTTCACCATGATTTCAACCTTGGATTGTTGATTCATGACTCGGGGTTAAAACCCCGAGCCTTTTTTTGTAAACATCCGAAACCACGAGATAAATCTCGTGGCAATTCAATTTTAAAAATTTTTTTCCTATAATATTATGATGTTTCTACAATATTAGACGAAAAAAAATTTTTTATGTTGACAAATAAAAATCCTGCCCCTTTTGGGGCAGGATTTTTATAACCAGTTCACGTCGGTCTGTGCGTTAATTCGGTTCGTTCTCGACCCTATCATAGAGACTATTTCCTGTCGGAAAATTGTCATTCGTGTTTCGTTCGTCGTCGCACCACAGGAATCGACGCGGTATGTCCCTGTTCTCAAAAACATGGTCGAAAACAGGATAGTTCGTCCTCCGCCAGTCGCTCCAGACCTGGATGTTCAGGAACATGGCCTTGTACTTCTCAACCATGATCGCTTCCAAAAATGTGATGCCAACGGGTCCGTATCTGGGCAGAGAATTGGCCTCTAGCCCAAATTTATCCTCTAATCCAGGCTGAATGACATCGTTCAAAGTGGCCAGGGCTGCATCGGAATCTCCCCCGGCCAACTGGCACTCGGCGATGATGAATTGATTCTCGTACCAGGTCACCATATCCCCGTCCCAGTCTTCGGCGCCGTAATAGTCCTCATTCAGCCAGCTCACCGTGCCGTTGCCTTCACCCGACTGGGAGCCCGAATATCCGCCGGCATCGTCAAGACCGTAGTAAATTTCCACACGGGGGTCTTGATGAGTCTTGAGCAGTTCGACCAAAAAATTCCCGGCCATCACATAACCGAAACGCTTGGTGTAGAACTGCCAATGGGGGGTTTCTTCATAGATCGTGGTCGTGTGTACCGTTTTCCAATCGCCCGCCTCCGAAGCGATGCCCTGCTGAGCCTCGGCTAAAGCCAAAGCATAGTTTCCGGGCTGGACCTCCGCCCCGTTCAGAAGGATACGCGCCTTCAGTGTATGAGCAGCCGCGATCCATTTGTCCATGTCACCGCCGAATGAGAAGTCGTAAGAGCTGTCAAAGTATTCGTCTGCTGCCACCGCAGCCTGGAAATTGGCGATGGCCTCGTCTAATAGATCCAAAATGGCATCGTGAACGGACGACTGGCTGTCGTAGACAGGGTCTGGATAGTCAGAGGGGTTAACCGCCTGGGAATAGGGAATATCTCCCCAGAGGTCCGCGGCAGTACTCATCGACAGGGATTCGTACATCCTGGCCAGGCCGGCGTACACGTTCCGGCCCTGTTCCTCGGCCTTATTCCTGAGGATGCGTATGTCCGTCAGGCCCCCACTGCCGTAAACGTCGAACCACATCGCGTCGAATTGATCGGTATTGACGTTGAAATAATCGTAACCTGCATAATGCTGGTCCACACCGGCCATCTGCTGCATCCACATTTGGACGAAAATGGCCGGAGTGGCCGTTATATTCCCGAACAATCTCGCCTGTATGGCAGTGATCAGTTCGTTCATCATGACATTCGCGGCGATGTTGGGGTCGGTGGTGATCTCAGGGCTTTCCAAGAAATCCTTGCAACCAACCATCAGACCGACGAGTGCCAGAACAAGGCATATGATGATCATTCTCTTAATCATGTTTCGGTCTCCTCATTTTACAGGTTAAAATAGAAGGTCAGGTTATAGGACCTAACCTGCGGTTGGTTGAAGTAATCCCCGCCCCGGGAACCGGATGCCTGTTGTCGGTTGGTCTCCGGATCGTAGCCCGTGTAGTCCGACCAGGTAATCAGGTTATTCCCGCTCAGCCGGACGCGCACGTCACTGAGTCCGAACCGACGAATCAAGGCATGACGCAGGGTATAGGAGATGGAGACTTCACGAAGCTTGATGTAACTGGCATCTTCGATGAACTGAAAACCGTCGCCCGAGAATCCCGAACCGGCCCCTTTGTACCAGACCTCGGTATACTCGACCTCGGTCCCGGCACCGGGACCGATGCCTTTCTCGCCGTGTTTAAAAAACCGGTCTACGGTTCCCTTACCCCAGTCGATGCCCAGATCCTCGTAATCCGGGTGCCATCGATTTTCCGTATCCTTAGCGGTCCCGTAGGAATAGAGGGCGCCCTTACCATGGTTCATGATCCAGTAGCCTTCCACGATGTCCACCAGGCCCGAAATCGTCAGGTTATTGAACAGGGTGAACTCGGTACGGATACTCCCCGACCAGTCGGGATTGGTGGATAAGCCCGACATACGCAGTTCGGAGCTCATGATGGGGTAGCCGTTCTCCGGGATGTACACATCGTTCTTCTTCCACTGTCCGGCATAGGCCTCGTCGATATTGACACCGCCCACCTCTTCTCCATGACCGAACCGCACCCATGACAGGACGCGGTGTTCATTCAGGGGATGGCCCGCCATGGCAACGCCCCAGCGGGATATATCCTCATAGCCCACGTCCATCATATCGATGACCATGTTCTGGTTCCGGGCGTAGTTGAACGTGAGGTTCCAGGAGAAGTTCCGCATCTTGATGGGGTTGAAATCCAGCGTGGCCTCGATGCCCTTGTTCTCGATGACAGCACCGTTCTCCAACCGGTCAAAGTAACCGGTGGAGGGAACCAGGTTGATGTCCAAAAGAACGTCACTGGCCTTGGAATTGTAATAGGTGAACTCCAGACCGATACGGTTGTTCCAGAAGGCCAGATTGGTGCCGATTTCATATTCCCGGGTCCGCTCGGGTCCGATGTTGTCGTTGGCCGGGCTGTTCAGGGAATAATATCCACTCTTCCCCAAGTAAGAGCTCTCCAGAACGATGTCCGTATAAACGGGAAAGCCCAGCGTGCCGGTTCCAAAACCGGTCCCTGTAGAATAGACACCCGGCTGCACACCGGCCACACCCCAGGCGAACCGGACCTTACCGAAGCTGAGACCGGGGATCTCCTTGAACTTGGTGAACTCCCATGCGGCACTGGCCTTGGGAAACCAGTGGCGTTTCTTGGCCGCACCGAAGGTGGATGAGCCCTCATTCCGGATGGCACCGGTGAGGTAGAGCTGATCCCAGAGATCGAGGGTCGCCTGTCCGAAAAAGGACTCGGTGTGAATCTTGTATTTGTACTCGTTGGGCGTTATATCGACAAAGTTGTCCAACTGGTTGAATCCGGCCGGGCCCATCATCACACCAGTCACCCGGAATCGCTTGTAATCCCGGATGTTGAAGTTGTGCCCCACCAGGAAGGTGGCGTTGATGTTCTTGAGCTCGGTGAAGAGCCGGTTCATCTGAAAGGTCGCCACAAGGTTTCCGTCGAACTCGTTGCTCTTGTAATTCACCCGGCGTAACCGTCCGTTCCCGGCTTCCCTGGAGGAGCTGAGGGGAACGAGATTGTAACGGTCGTCGATGGAAGCATCTACACCTAAAATATAGGACACATTGACCCAGTTGAAGGGATCGTAGTCCCATTTCAGGTTACCGAAAGCCCTGTCCACTTCCACGGGATTTTCGTGTTCGTACATGATGAAGA
Organism: uncultured bacterium; assembly: GCA_964650065.1. Classification (GTDB taxonomy): domain Bacteria; phylum Zhuqueibacterota; class QNDG01; order QNDG01; family DSAB01; genus CAZYTI01. Next base: position 527 of record CAZYTI010000369.1, on the reverse strand, counting down.
AGGGATTGTCGAACTTACGGTTTGCCCTCAACACCTTTGCACTGGGGTACCGGTAGGACCGATGATAGCCCGTCTCCTCATGTAGATAGGGCCGGTTGTTCCACTCGGGCGGACTGCGAAGGGAGGCGATCCCCATACCGATGGCATTATCCCCCCTCTGGAGATAATTGGCATTGGAATGCACATAGGCGATGTTCGCAGTGACCTTCATCTTCTCGGAGAGGACCTGGCTCGCTTTAACCCGGCTCGAAAAGCGCTCGTAGTCGGACCCGGCTTCCCAGTGTCCCTTCTCAAAGAAGTGTCCGAAAGAAAGATAAAAGGTGGTCATGTTATTTCCGCCGGATATGGTAAGGTTGTTATCGGCCGACCAGCCGCCGTCGGACGTCTCCTTGGAGTGGTCGTAGATCGTATCCTCTTCCAGGCTGGCATCGTAATGGGGCGCACCCGGGACGTTCAGCATTTTTCCCCAAGTCCGGACATACCCACTCGAAAATTTGCCTTTGGTCCCCTGACCATACCACGTCTGA
>CAZYTI010000368.1:0-5195 GCA_964650065.1 uncultured bacterium | reverse complement strand
CTTCTGGAAACCAAAGTAAACGATCCCATCATGATGAACCTCCTGGATAACGACGCGGACCTGGCCCAAATCGAGGACGGCACCGGATTCATCGGGGAGGCAGCGACCTGCCCCACTTGAGGGTAGGATCGATGCTTCAGTTGAGGCCTCAAAAATTTAAAGCACACCGTAAGAGCACGCTTCTTCTGCTGCTTATTTTATTAATCCTATTAAATGTTCCCGTTTTTCCCCAGGGGTATGATGATACCTTTGAAATGAAAAACAAGATCAAGCTGGAACTCCAGTATGCCGATTACTGGGAGTATGAATATCCCGAACCCATTCTCTTTAAATTCGGTTTGCAGGATTACACCCAAAATCTCCCATACATCGCCAATTTCCCTGAAAAAAGGGGATTGTTGAAATTCACGCGTCTCATGGGTCCCAATACAGCCATCAGCGTCAAGTATCAATTCTCAGATCTACGGGAAGATGTAAACCAACATCTGGGAGAAGCCAAAATCACCCGAAACTTAAGCCAATCGGTCATCGGCCTCATGGGTGTGCAGGTGATCCGGGATTCCAGGGGCTTCAATGCCTATCAGCCGGGAGTCGGATTTCGTTGGAACATCAGTCCCCTGACGATCGTACAGGCCGATGCCCAATACTATACCCGGGGGAGCGATGCAGAACCCGTGGGTGGACAATTGGGCTCTCTGAACCTTCGCTTCAAGCTACGACAGGTCCTTACTGTCTCCACTGCCGCCTTTGTGGAATACCTTTTCTATGACGCTTCCGGGGAGAATCTCGAATTTCAGTCTCATGCTGTCTCGCTTTGGTTGAGTCAGTTTTTACCCACACAGACAGCCTTACATGGAAATCTCCGGTTCTACGACAATTCCATGGGTATCCGTTCGTGGGCACCATCTCTGGAAATCGCTCAGTATATCAACTGGGCGACGATCGTCAGATTCAAGTATCGTTACTATGCCAACCAGAGCGAGAACGTCTCTCTGGGCGAAGAGGAAATCATCATTCCCGACGGTCTGAAATCCCATACCATCAGTGTCCAGATCAACCGGGAAATCAATTCCGACCTGCTCGTTTACGGAAAATATCGGTACTATAAAAGTAATCTCGATATCGAGATGAACACCTATCTCGCAGGTTTCGTATATTCTTTTTAACTGAAAAGAATGTCATCATGAAAAGATCGGGCATATTCATACTATCGTCTCTGGGGCTTCTCCTCGCTCTCCTGTGCCAGTATTGTGGGAAGACCCCTTATACCCTGCCGTTACCGTATACGGGTTCCATTCACATCACGGCCCTGGACACCACCCTCGTCGATTCATTACAAATCGATCTAGACCTGAATGATTTGGGCAAAATGGAAAATCCGTGTCTCTTGGAGGATGTGGTCATCGGTCTTCACCGTCTCCATGTGTTTACCGAAGCCTCACCCGGGACGACCCTAACAAACTTGGAAGTACGGGAAGATGAAGTCACCCGCGTCTTATTTACCATGGACACCGGTCCTTCGGTGGGTCCCTACGTTGGGAATCAGGCCCCCCAATTCACGACTCAGGACATTCAGGACAATCCAATCTCCCTTCAAGATCATCAAGGAAAAGTGATCCTTCTGGCCTTTTTCGAGTACACCTGAGACGATTGCATCGAAACGGAGTTGCCGTTTGTATATGGTCTTGTCTGGTTGAGTTATCCACAAGAAGATATTGCAGTCATCGCCATCGAGAACCTGAGTTCCGTTAACTGGCTCCGGAACTATGCCCAAGGGAGAGGAATAACATATCCCTTCATCTTTGACGAAAATAATGATATTTTTGATTCGTTCCAGATTGGTTCTGAGTTCGGGAACACGCCTCCAACATTTATTATTATCGATAGAGAGGGCATCATACAATACCGCACCGATAATGAATTTGATACCATATGGGATATAAAAAGCAAAATCGAAGAACTTCTCTAAATTCAATTGAAGAAGATGGTCTATCAAAAATAAGTAATCATTACGATAGGGAGAATTATAGAATTACCGAAAGGGGAAAATCATGATGCAAAAAAAAACAGGCACTCATAAATACTTATGGACGGGTTTGTTGATCTTTGCCCTTGGAACGGTATTATATGCTCAGGTACCATTGGCTGAAGAAAACCAACAGACCGAGACCTGGGTTTCCCTGGGTCCCGAAGGAGGTTGGATAGATATCCTGACTCAGCATCCTTCCAACAGCAACATTTTATATGCGGCACCCTACGGATATCCATGCCGAATACACAAATCAACGGACAAAGGGAACACCTGGACTGAGCTCTCTCAAATCTTCGCTTACGTCTATGATCTGGCAATCGATCCCAACACGCCATCAACCATGTATGCTTTCTATAGCAATCGTATTTTTAAAAGTACCGATGGAGGGCTGACCTGGGATGATAATCGTGTCGACAATTATTCATTCTATGGCGGCAAGGTGGATCCCAACAATTCGAACCTTTTACATGCCTACGGAAGGCATCATGATGGAGTTCAATGGAACACAAGCTATTTTAAAAGTACCGATGGAGGCGATAGCTGGTCGAACTACAACCCGTTACCGCCAAACGATTATTCATATCCCTATTGCATGAAACCGGATCCGACGAATTCAGAGGTTGCATACATCGCGGGTTACTACAGGCCAGGCCCTGATAATGTGAGTTTTCTCTTCAGAACCACCAATGGCGGTACATCATGGGTCAATGTGGCGTCCGGCACAGATGGGTGGATCCAGGATATCGTCATTGATCCTACCTCAGGCAGAGTATACGCCATATCGGGTTCCGGAGTCTTCAGGAGTACCAACCGGGGTGACCACTGGGACAAAAACAATGGATGGGCAGGGGGCTATAGGCTGGCGTTGAATCCCAATGATCCCAACTTTCTGATCGCAGGCGATTACAATCGATGTTTCAATACCATAGATGGCGGTGTGAATTGGAAAAAAACAACAACCGCCAAAAACCGAGGCGCATGTCAAACCAACATTTCAGACAGGGAAAACACCAACAATGTGTTTTATGGAAATACCGCCGGTTTTTTCAAGAGCACGGATGGGGGTGTGACCTGGTTTACTTCCAATTCCGGATTACTGGTGGCCAACATCACAGCGTTGAAATTAATACCGACTACACCCACGACCATGTATATCGCCTTCGACAACAATGCCGTGTACAAGACCATAAATGCTATCGGTAAACCAGCGACTCCTGCACTCGATATATGGGAAAGGCTTCCAGAATTCTATTCCTGCCATAACATAGCCGCTTTTGAAATCCCGCCGACAAATCCTGACCATCTCTATGCCATGGAAGGCGGTGGGTGAGGCACGTCCGAGCTCTTCAGGAGCACGACAGGTGGGTCCACCTGGGAAGAAATCGACGATGCCATGGATGACGGGTATGCGCTGGCCTTAGGTTCCGTGTATCAGGGGGGCAGCTGGGATCATGACGATGATACCGACACACCCACGGTTCCTGCGATTTTCAAGAGCACCAATAACGGTTCGACCTGGAGTCGGTATGCAATGAATTCAATGTACGGGTATTTATATTCAATTGCAGTACATCCGACAAATAACAACACCGTTTTCGCCGGAGGCCGATACAGAAACGCCGGCAATAACTGGGTTTCCGGTCTCTTCAAGACGACCAACGGAGGTCTAAACTGGAATGAAATCGGCGCTTCCATATCTGCCGGCGAGATAAATGATATAAAATTCGATCCTTTCAACGCGAACAGGATCTTTGCCGGAACCAATCATGGCGTGTATATCAGTACCAATGGCGGCACCAATTGGCAATCTCCCTCAAGGACGATGGGTGTCGAATGCATTTCACTCGATCCCACATCAGCCAACAGACTCTTTGCAGGTACCTGGCAGGGCGTTTACACCAGCACCAATGGTGGCTCAAGTTGGACCGAGATGAACAACGGATTATTTGACGATGACGTGAATTGCATGGATTTCGATGCCACAAACGGTGTGCTCTACGTGGGTACCAATGGCGGTGGCGTGTTTCGGTCCTCCGTGGGAACGGGGATTGACGATGAGCCTGCTAATGATAATTTGCCCACGGATTGCATACTCTACCAGAACTATCCCAATCCCTTCAATATGGGAACCGAAATACAGTATCAATTGGAATCGGAAGGATCGGTAAAACTGACCATTTTTGACATCAACGGCCGGATCGTTCGTCATTTGGTTGATATGCAGCATGCCCCCGGCATCCATCGTATTTTTTGGGATGGTAAAGATAACTCGGGTGAAGATCTGGCCAGTGGACTCTATATTTATAAAATACGGACAAAAGATCAGACACAAATGAAGAAAATGGTTCTACAGAAGTGATTCAGTTCATCATTCTTGGTAGTGGCAAAAGTTTTATGAAAAAATTGTGTTATATAAGTAATATGAATCATTTCTCTGTGATCTCCCTGCCTGCGGCGGGCAGGTGTGGTTAATTTTTTACAAGTTGTCATTTTTAGAAAGGAGACTCAATGAAAAGAAAATTTCTCATTCTAATCCCTCTCATCTTGTTCATAATTGGTATCCCACTATTGGCTCAGAACAAGCTTGAGACAGGAACCAAAGCCCCGGATTTCTCGCTCCCCTGTATCGGATCCGAAAAGCCCATGGTTTTGAGCGATTATGTCGACAAAAAAATCGTCATCGTTCATTTCTGGAAATCCAGGTGAAGGGAATGTCTTGCGGAGTTTCCGTATCTCATGGACATTTTTGACACCTATCAGGATAGTGCGGTTCAGATTATTTCTATCAATGCCATCAACCGGGAAGGTCGGGTTGCCGAGGACGCCAAGACTTTCGAGCTTCCCTTTTCCGTATGTGTCGGCCGGGACTCGGATATCATCAGGAATTACAATATCAAAGGCTTACCTCGTCTCATCATCATCGACTTCGAAGGGAAAATAGCCTTCTACGACAGGTTCGCCGACGATGTGGAAATAAAAGAAATCATCGATCCCCTTCTCAAGAAACATGAATCGGATCAAAAATCAAGCGGGGAGTAAGCATAAAAAACTTGATTATCAACTATTTTTTTAATAGATTTTATTATTAACCTGGATAATTCATGAATTTTTACCACAAAGTTTTTTAGTTAAAAGTCAAGACATTTTTTAATCGCTATAGTTA